>NZ_QHJN01000073.1:0-37477 GCF_003947565.1 Actinomadura sp. WAC 06369
GGCTTGGGCTTGGGCGGGCATGGGGGCGGTGGCCTTGGCGGGGGCCGAGAGGGCCGCCGCCGAGGCCGCCGCCGGGTACCGGCGTGCGCGGGCCGCGAGGGGGCGCGCCGCTGCGTCAGGCGTTGCCCCGGCCCGAGGGGGCCGGGGCCACGGCTATCGCGACCGGAGGCAGGTTCGAGCTTGCGAGAACCTGATCGCGCGGCGAGCCCTCGGACGAGTCGGAGCGATGCGGCGATCGCACCGCGGCGCCCGTTGAGGGAAGGCCCCCCGGGGCCTGACGCCGAGGGCGACGCCGGTGAAACGTGACGCTAATGAGATGCGACGCGCTGGGTGCTCATGGTTCGCATGATGTGTTCGACCAGGGTGATGAGGACGCGCTTGGCGTCCTCCCGGTCCCGGACGTCGCAGGAGATCACCGGGACGTCCGGCGGCAGGTCCAGGGCGTCGCGGACCTGTTCGGGCGGGTGGTGGCCCGCGCCGTCGAAGCGGTTGACCCCGATGATGAAGGGGACGCCGCGCCGCTCGAAGTAGTCCACGGACGCGAAGCAGTCGGCGAGCCGGCGGGTGTCGACCAGCACGACCGCGCCGAGGGCGCCCTTGGCCAGTTCGTCCCACATGAACCAGAAACGGTCCTGGCCGGGGGTTCCGAACACGAAGAGCACCAGGCCGTTCGGCAGCGTGATGCGGCCGAAGTCCATCGCGACGGTCGTCGTCGTCTTCTGGGCGACGGCGCTGGTGTCGTCGATCCCGATGCTCTTCTCGGTCAGGGACTCCTCGGTGCGCAGCGGCCGGATCTCGCTGACGGCGCTCACCAGGGTGGTCTTGCCGACGCCGAAACCACCGGCGACCAGGATCTTGACGGTCAGCGCGGAATCGCCCGCCGAGGCGACCGCGTCAGAGCGCACGGATTCCATCGATCACTTCCTTGAGTACGCGCTCGCTGGGGAACTGCGCCACCGGCGCGGGGCGTCGAACCTCGATCAGCGAGTGGTCGAGCAGGTCGCCGAGAAGGACCCGGACGACTCCGAGGGGAAGTTCCAGATCCGACGCTATCTCGACAACCGACAACGGGGTGCGGCAAAGCTCCAAGATCATGTCATGTTCCGGCTCCGGGGCCCACCCGGACGCGGGGCCGCGGTCGTCCTCCCGGTCGCCCGGGCGCGGTGCGGCGACGATGAGGGCGACCATGTCGAACTGGTCGGCGTCGTCGTGGTGGGTCCGCCCGCCGGTGAGCGCGTACGGGCGGACGACGGGCCCGGCCGCGTCGTCGTACCAGCCCGCCCCCTCCGAGCGTTCCATGTCACCCGCCGCCCGGCTCGACCGCGGCGACGCGGGGGTCGGCCGACAGGTGCTGGCCGACGCGGGTGACGAGCATGGCCATCTCGTAGGCGATGATCCCGAGGTCGGCGTCGGCGTCGGCGAGCACGGCCAGGCACGCGCCGCGCCCGGCGGCGGTGACGAACAGGAACGACGACTCCATCTCCACGATGGTCTGCCGGACCGGGCCGCCGCCGAACGACTCGCCGGCGCCGCGGGCGAGGCTCTGGAAGCTCGCCGCGACGGCCGAGAGGTGGTCCGACTCGTCCTCGGCCAGTCCGCGGGACGCGGCCATGCGCAGCCCGTCGCTGGACAGCACCACCGCGTTCTGCACGGGCGCGACACGGTCGACGAGGCTGTCGAGCAGCCAGTTCAGGCCGCCGCCAGCGGGCTCCGCGCCGGAGTGCTGGGCATCTGTCATGGGGTGTCGTCCTCCTGGTCGCCTCGGTTCTGCGAAGTCTGTTCGTCCGCCGCCGACTCGTCCCGGCCGCGCTGCCAGCCCTGCTGCATGGCCGACATCATGGACCGCAGCGCCTCGGGCGAGCGCGCCCCGTCGGGCCCGTCGGCGGGGACGGGCGCGGACAGCGGCGCCTCCGGCGGCGGTGCGGCGTGCCGGCCGACGGACGGCGGCGCGGACCACGCGGGCGCCGGAGGCGGCGCCTCCGGCGGCGCGGCGGGTTCGGGGGGCGTGCGGCCCTGGGCGGCGAGGTGGGCGTCGACGCGCTCCTTGAGCTGCGGCGCGAGGTGCGTCTGCCGCCTGCGCTTGGGCAGTTCGCCGTCCTTCAGCGGCGGCTCCGGCTCGGGCGGCGGCTCCGGGACGGGCTCCGGCCGGACGGGCTCCGGCGCGGCCTCCTGCCGGACGGGCTCGGGTTCGGGCTCCGGCGCGGGCTGCGGCCGGACGGGCTCCGCCTCGGCGACGAGCCGGACGACGCCGCCCGTCTCCTCCGCCGGGCGGGCGCCGGCGGCCAGCGCCGCGGTCGGCTGCTGGATCGCGGGCATCGGCCCGCTGCTCCTGCGCTGGAGCCGCTCCTGCTCGGCGGGCTCCACCAGGAGGGAGGCGGGGATGAGCGCGATGGCGGTCGTGCCGCCGTACGGGGACGGCCGCAGCGTGACCTTGACGTCGTGCCGTGCGGCGAGCCGCGCGACGACGAACAGGCCGAGCTGGGCGCTGTCGGTGGGGTCGAACTCGGGCGGGTCGGCCAGCCGGGCGTTCGCGGCGCGGATGGCCTCCTCGGTCATGCCGAGCCCGCGGTCCTCGACCTCGATCGCGAACCCGTTGGCGACGGGGTGCCCGCTGACCCGCACCGGCGACTGCGGCGGCGAGAACGTGGTGGCGTTCTCCACGACCTCGGCCAGCAGGTGGACGACGTCCGCGACGGCCGAGCCGAGCAGCGAGACGCGCGGCAGCGGCTGCACCCGGACCCGCGGGTAGTCCTCGACCTCGGCGACCGCGCCGCGCACGACGTCCACGAGCGGGACGGGACGGCGCCAGCCGCGGCCCGCGGTCTTGCCCGCGAGGATCACCAGGCCCTCGGCGTGCCGGCGCATGCGGGTGGCGAGGTGGTCGAGGCGGAACAGGTCGGACAGCTCGGCCGGGTCCTCGGTGCGGCGCTCCATCGTGTCGAGGAGGCTGAGCTGCCGGTGCAGGAGGGCCTGGTTGCGGCGCGCGAGGTTCACGAAGACCTCGCTGATGCCGCGCCGCGCCGCGATCTCGCCCTCGGCGGCGACGATCACGGCTTCGTGGGCGCGGTCGAAGGACTCGGCGATCTGCCGGACCTCGTTGATGTGGAAGTCCTCGTCGCGGAGGGTGCGGGCTTCGGCGGGGCGGCCGGCGCGGATCTGCTCGGCGAGCCGCGGCAGCCGCCGCTGGGTGAAGTCGACGACGGCGTCGGCGAGGGTGCGGCACTCGCGGACGAGCCGGCGGGAGACGCGGGCGGCGATGAACACCGACAGCGCGACCGCGAGCAGGCCGAGCCCGGCGGCGGCGCCGAGCCGGACGAACACGTCCGTCGCGATGCCGCGGGCCCGGGCGGTGAGGTCGTCCAGGACCCGGTTCTCCAGGCGGAACAGTCCCGCGTTGGCGGCGTCGGCGGCGGCCCGCCAGTCGGCGAGGGCGACGGGCGGCGCGGCCCGGTTCGCCGCCGCGTTGCCGGCCGCGGCGGTCGCGGGGGCGCCGCGGACGACGCGGTCCTCGAGCTGCCGGAAGCGGCGGAGCTCCTCGGACGCCGCGAACTGCTCGAACTGCTCGCGCCCGCCCTCGGGGAGGTTCTTGACGTTGTCCTCGTACAGGTACCGCTGCGCTCCGACGAGCTGCGCGAACTCGCCGCGCTCGGTGGCGGTGAGGCGCCCGTCCGCGAGGGCGGCGGTGAGCAGCGCGTCCTCGCGGGCGAGGAACTCGCGGGCGCGGCCCATCAGCACGAGCGTCTGCGCGTCGGCGGTGATCTCGCCGTTGCCGGGGGTCGTGGCGGTGTAGACGGCGAACCCGGCGTCGATGAGGGAGGTGTAGTCCCGCAGGACGGTCGCGCGGTCGTCGGTCGCCTGGTCGACGCCGGCGCGGACGGCGTCCAGGGACCGCAGTTCGCTCACGAGCGCGTCCCACCGGCCGACCACCTGCGGCAGGAGGTCCTCGCGCAGGCCCTCGTCGCGGGCGCCCGACGCCACGAACGCGGCGGCCCGGTCGGTGGCGAGCCGCTGGTCGCGCAGCTCCGGCCCGCCGTTGCCGATCGCGGTCATCGACAGGCGCCGCTCCTTCTGCAGCGCGTCGATGAGCCGCTGCGTGGGCTGCACCGCCTTCTCCTGGAACGCCCGCGCCTGCATGAGCTGGTTCGCGTCGCCGTAGGTGACGGCGGTCAGGAACGCCCACAGCGACGCGACGGCCAGCAGCGGCGCGAGGACCAGCAGCGTGATCCGCGACCGGATGGAGGAGAAACGCGAGGTCGTCACGGTCGACAGCCCCTGCTCACGGGTTCGGGTCTCGGCACTCGGGGGTGGAACATGCGGGGGGAAACCTCCCGATGCGTCGTGTACGGGGGTCTGCGGAGCCTACTACGTCACGGGTTCGGGGTGATCGGCGACCGAGCGTCATCAGACCGGTGTCAGCGTCCCGTTACGGAGGGTTCCCGCGATGATAAAGGGACCGGTCAATTCCCCCGCAACCCGGTACTACGCATCTGTCTCCCCTCCCTCACGACAGGGTCACAGATACCGGCTTCATCAGGCCGGGACGCCGACAGGTGCGGCGCGGGACGTTACGATGCCCGCCGTGAGTCCCGAAAGCCAGGCATCCGAGGCACTTCCGTCGCGACGCCGCCGCACCCCCCGCGGCGGCCGCCACCGCGGCGACGAGTCCTTCCTGCTGCCCCCCGGATCCCCCGCGCTGGTCCTGGCCGTTCCCGGCGCCCGGCGCCCCGGTACGGAGATCGCGGACGAGCTCGCCCGGCTCGTCGAGATCGAGCACACCGGCCAGCGCGCCCACGTCGGGCACCTGGAGGGGGGCGAGGCGTCCCTGCACGGGGTCCTCGCCGGGCTGCCGCGGCAGGAGGGGGAGCTCGCGGCGGTGGTGGTCCCGCTGTCCACCGGTCCCGATCCGGCGCTGGACGACGCCGTCCGCGCGGCCGTCGCGAACGCGCCGGTGCCGGCCGTCGCCGCCGAGCCGCTGGGCCCGCACCCGCTGATCGCCGAGGCGCTGCACGACCGGCTCGCGGACGCCGGCCTGGCGCGCGCCGACCGGATCCGGATGATGACGATGGTGACGGCCGCGTCCGGGTTCGTCGTCGCCACGCCGGGCGGCCCCGACGCGGTGCGGCAGGCGGAGGTGACCGGCGTGCTGCTGGCGTCCCGGCTGGCGGCCCCGGTGTTCACGGCGTCGCTCGCGGACGAGGCCGCGGTGAAGTCCGTCGCGGACCAGCTCCGCGCGACCGGCGCCGCGTCGGTGGCGATCGCGCCGCACCTGATCGGCATCGAGCCGGAGACGGCGTACGTCGCGGCGGCCGCCGAGGCCATCGGGGCCGGGTACGCGGCGCCGCTGGGCCCGCACCCGGCGCTGGCCCGCCTCGCCGCGCTCCGCTACGTCGAGGCGCTCGCCACGGCTCTCGCCGACTGAGCGGCCCGCGGGACGCCGCGGGGCCTCCGGGCCCCACGCGGCCGCAGGGGGCCGGAGCACGCGCGACGCGAGGGCCGCGGCGGGACGACGTCCCGCCGCGGCCCTCGCGGTCTGTCAGCGGTTCTTGAACTCGGGGCGGCGCTTCTGGAGCGTCGCGGCCATGCCTTCGGCGAGGTCCTCGCTGAAGAACGCGAGGGTCTGCACGCCCGTCTCCGCCGCGAGCTGGCGCCGCAGGCCGGGGGCGTCCAGCGCCATGTTGAGCAGTTCCTTCGTGCGCCGCAGCCCGTACGGCGACTTGGTGAGCAGTTCGTCGGCGAGCGCGTGCGCGCCCGCGAGGTCCCCGCCCTCGTCGACGATCTCGGTGAGCAGCCCGAGGTCGAGAGCGCGCGCCGCGTCCAGCCGCTGCGCCCGGTAGGAGATCTCGGCGGCCTTCGCGGGGCCGACGAGCCGGGGCAGCAGCCAGGACAGCCCGCAGTCCCCGGCCGACAGGCCGAGGTCGGTGAACGGGACGACGAACCGGGTGGTCGGGTCGGCGACGCGCAGGTCGCAGGCCAGCGCCCACGACACGCCCATCCCGGCGACCGGCCCGTGCAGCGCCGCGATCACCGGCTGCGGGATCTCCCGGAGCCGCGCGGTGACCTCGCCGCCGTTCGCGATGCCCCGGTAGAGCCGCTGGACGCGTCCCTCCGCGGCCTCCGCGCCGTCGTCCGCGCCGCCGCCCTGGATGTCCATCCCGGAGCAGAACCCGCGGCCCTCGCCGGTGAGCACGACGACCCGGGTCGCGGGGTCGCGCATCAGGCCGTTGAGGACGTCGAGCATCTCCTCGGTCAGCGCGCCGTCGACGGCGTTGAGGCGTTCCGGGCGGGCCAGGGTGATCGTGAGGACCCCGTCCCGGCGGTCGAGCTTCAGCCCGCTCAACGGCTCAGGAGGTGAGCTGCTTGATGAGCGGCCCCATCTGCTCGCCCACGTTCTTGAAGACCGTGAGCGGGTCGCCGGAGTTGATGGCCGTCCAGTTGTCCCGGACGTCCTCCACCGACAGCGTCGACTTCTGCCCGTAGCCGGGGCCCTCCGCCACGAAGATCTTGGCGATGCGGCCGCCGCCGACCGTGTAGACCTCGCCGGAGTCCTCGACGCTGTCGTGCACGAGGAAGGCGACCAGCGGGGTGACCTGGTCGACGCCGAGCTTGTCGGCGAAGTCGGCGGGGAGGAGGTCCTCGGTCATCCGGGTCCAGGCGACCGGGGCGATCGCGTTGGCCTTGATGCCGTACTTGGCGCCCTCCTGCGCGAGGGTCTTGGTGAAGCCGACGAGGCCCATCTTGGCCGTCGAGTAGTTGGCCTGGCCGAAGTTGCCGAAGAGGCCCGCGGGGGACGAGGTGTTGACGATCCGCCCGTAGCCCTGCTCGCGCAGGTGCGGCCAGGCGGCGCTGGAGACCAGGAACGAGCCGCGCAGGTGGACGGCGATGACCGCGTCGAACTCCTCCGGGGTCATGTTCTTGAACGACTTGTCGCGCAGGATGCCCGCGTTGTTGATGACGATGTCGACCTTGCCGAACGTGTCCAGCGCGGTCTGGACGATCGCCTGCGCGCCCTCGGGGGTGGCGACGTTGTCGGGGTTGGCGACGGCCTCGCCGCCGTTCTTCTTGATCTCGTCGACGACCTGCTGCGCCGGGCCGGCGTCGGCGCCGACGCCCGAGCGGTCGCCGCCGAGGTCGTTCACGACGACCTTCGCGCCGCGGGAGGCCAGCTCCAGCGCGTGCTGCCGGCCGAGCCCGTGCCCCGCACCGGTCACGACCGCGACCCGGCCGTCGTAGCGCAGTTCCGCCATCTGTGTCTCCTCACATCGAGCACCGACTACGCCCCCAGGTAATCACCCGGGGGTTACCCAGTGGTACCACCTAACCGAATCCCGCTCGGGAGCGGCCCCCGTGAATCTTTCCCACCGGGGTGGGACCTCAGTCCCGCGTACATTGGGACACGAGGGAAAGTTGCGTCATTTGCCGCAATTCGCCGGAGCCTCGGCGTAGTCTCCTGCCCCATCGGCTCGCCCGTACGACGCCGCGAGGAGCAGCCCATGACCTCTTCCGACCGCCCGTTCCGCGTCGTCCAGTGGGCCACCGGCGCACTCGGCCGCAGCGTCATCCGCGGTGTCCTCGACCGCCCCGACATGGAACTGGCCGGCGTGTGGGTGCACACCCTCGCCAAGGAGGGCTCCGACGCGGGCACGCTCGCCGGGCGCCCGCCGACCGGCGTCCTCGCGACCCGCGAGCTCGACGACGTCCTCGCCCTGGACGCCGACTGCGTCGTCTACGCGCCCGGACGGCCCCCGCTCGACGACATCGACACCGTCTGCGCCCTCCTCGCCTCGGGCAAGAACGTCATCTGCACCAACGGGCTCGTCTACCCCGCGGCCCACGGCCCCCACCTCGTCGCCGAACTCGAGCGGGCGTGCAAGCAGGGCGGCACGTCCGTCCACGGCACCGGGTTCAACAGCGGCTTCATGGCCGACGTCCTCCCCCTCCTCCTCGCCCGGCTGGTCCGCCGCATCACGCACGTGTACTCCCGCGAGTGCTCCGACCTGTCCCGGCACCCGTCCTGGGGGATGGTCCACCACATGCTCGGGATCGGCCGGGACGAGGACGCGTTCCTGCGCTCCCTCCGCCCGGCCCGCACCGCCATGCGCGCCCTCTACTCCGAGTGCCTCCACCTCGTCGCCGCCGGCCTCGGCGCCGACCTCGACGAGATCGACGTGGACGTCGACCACCGGCTCGCCGGAACCGACCTGGACATCGCCGCCGGCCGCATCCCGCGCGGCACCGTCGCGGCGGCCCGCTGGACGTTCAGCGGCCTCATCGGCGCCCGTCCCGCGATCACCGCCGAGGTGATCTACAAGGCCGACGCCGCGCGCGTCCCCGACTGGGGCGAACCGGGGCACTCCGTCCGCGTCGACGGCCGCCCGGCCCTCGCCCTCACCACCGACGACGCCTGGGTGTCCGACGACGTCTCGGCCGCCGCCGCGCACGCGCTGAACTCGATCCCCGCCGTGTGCCGCGCCGCCCCCGGCGTCCGTACTCATCTGGACCTTCCGGTCTTCTCCGGACGCATGCAGATCTGACTATCGTGGCGAGCAGAACCTTCTCCGAAGGAGGAATCGGCATGTCCGTGCAGGAGGTCGAGGGCGGCCGGTTCGTCCGGCAGCCGAACCGCTTCACCGACCGCATCACCGCCGACGGCTCGTCCGGCTACCCGGCCGAAACCGGCCGCTACCGGCTGCTCGTGTCCTACGCGTGCCCGTGGGCCCACCGCACACTGATCGTCCGCCGCCTCCTCGGGCTGGAGGACGCCGTCGGCGTCGGCGTCGTCGACCCGATCAGGGACGAGCGCGGCTGGCGGTTCCCCGAGCGCGACCCGGTCACGAACGCCGAGTTCCTCTCCGAGCTCTACCTGGCGCGCGACCCGTCCTTCGAGGGCCGCTACACCGTGCCCTGCATCTGGGACGCCCGCACCGAACGCCTCGTCACGAACGACTTCCCGAACATCACGACGATGTTCGAGACGGAGTTCACCGCGTTCCACCGCCCCGGCGCGCCCGACCTCTACCCAGAAGCCCTCCGGCCCGAGATCGACGAACTGAACGACCTCGTCTACCGGACCGTCAACAACGGCGTCTACAAGGCCGGCTTCGCCACCTCCCAGGACGCGTACGAGGACGCCTTCGACGCCCTCTTCGCCACCCTGGACACCCTGGAGGAGCGCCTGGCCGACCGCCGGTTCCTCTTCGGCGACGACATCACCGAGGCGGACGTCCGGCTCTACCCCACCCTCGCGCGCTTCGACGCCGTCTACTACTCGCACTTCAAGTGCAACCTGCGACGCCTCACCGACTACCCGAACCTCTGGGCCTACGCGCGCGCCCTGTACGCGATCCCCGCGTTCGGCGAGACGACGGACTTCGACCACATCAAGCGGCACTACTACGTGACGCAGCGCAACATCAACCCGTCCGGCGTCGTCCCCAAGGGGCCCGCGATCGCCTGGGACGAATGATCACGGCCTGGTCACCACTGTCCCGACCCATCGTTATGCTGCGGAACCGGCAGATAACCCGCACCGAGAGGCCCCGACCATGCGCAGCCAGTTCTTCGGGAACATGGACCAGGGACAGCAGCTCCCCGGCCACTTCGCCCTCCAGAACTCCAAGATG
Organism: Actinomadura sp. WAC 06369; assembly: GCF_003947565.1. Classification (NCBI taxonomy): domain Bacteria; kingdom Bacillati; phylum Actinomycetota; class Actinomycetes; order Streptosporangiales; family Thermomonosporaceae; genus Actinomadura; species Actinomadura sp. WAC 06369. The sequence goes on from NZ_QHJN01000073.1 coordinate 9,621, forward strand.
CTCCGGATCCACCTCAACGGCGACGTCCTGGCCCGGCAGGGCTCGATGGTCGCCTTCCAGGGGCAGATGGACTTCGACTACGAGGGCTCCGGAGGCATGGGCAAGTTCCTCAAGAAGGCCCTCACCGGCGAGGGCGTGCCCCTGATGCGCGTCCGCGGCCAGGGCCTGCTGTTCGTCGCCAACGACGCCGACGACATCCACCTCTTCTACCTGGAGAACGAGGGCCTCACCGTCAACGGCTCCAACATCCTCGCCTACGACTCCCACCTCCAGTCCGACATCCAGCGCGTCCAGGGCGCGGGCATCGCCGCGGGCGGCCTGTTCAACACGACCCTCCAGGGCACCGGCTGGGTCGCCCTCACCACCCACGGCACCCCCGTCATGCTCGACTGCGGCCGCGCCCCCACCTTCGCCGACGGCCAGTCCGCCGTCGCATGGAGCACCACGCTCCAGGTCGGAGTCAACAAGACCTTCAAGGCCGGCGCCCTCATCGGCCGCGGCAGCGGCGAAGCCATGCAGCTCGCCTACCAGGGCCAGGGCTTCGTCCTCGTCCAGGCCAGCGAAGGCCCCACCGTCGCGCCGCACACTCACTGAGCGGCGCCTCGGCGTCGGGCCCTGGGGTCCTCCTTCACCGGCGCCACTGGCGATTGCCGCATCGCTCCGACTCGCCTGGCGGCTCACGTGCTTATTGCAAGACCCTCGGCGTCAGGCCCCAGGGGGCCTTCCTTCAACGGGCCTTGCTGCGATTGCTGCATCGCTCCGACTCGCCTGGCGGCTCACTGCGCGATCAAGTTCTCGCAAGCTCGAACTTGGCTTCGCTCGCAATCGCGGTGGCGCCGGTCGCCTCGGGCTGAGGGAGCGGTGGCCGGGGACGTACCCCTCACGCCGACGCCGAGGGTTCTGGGGTCGGGCTGATGTGGCTGCTATTGCGACGTTTCAAACCGTGACCTTCGTCACTTTTTTCGGGGGGCGTTCTCGGGTGAAGGCGAGTGCCGGGGTTTTCCGGGGAGGCGTGGGTGCGCTCCCCGGCCGACACCTCGCCCACCCGGATGGCCGGGCCGCCGCGATCGCGGGCGACGCCAGGGGCGGGCGGAGTGAGCGCCCGATCGCGAGGGCACCTTCCGGGCGACGCGGCGATCGCAGGCGGCGCCCGTTGGAGGAGGGCCCCCGGGGTCTGGAGCGGAGAGTGGCGCGATCCACGCAGCCGGGGACGGCGCAATAAACACGCGATAGCCTTGACACGTCTCAACACTTACCTGCGAGCTGCGGAAGAGGGCGATCTCCGCCGTGTCGACAGAGTCGTCGCAACCTAGTGCCGACCCGAAGATGACAGATTTCGGCGCCAACGAGTGGTTGGTCGACGAGCTGTACCAGAAGTACCTCGAAGACCCGAACTCGGTTGACGAAGCCTGGTGGAACTTCTTCGCGGACTACCAGCCGGACAGCCGGCCTGCCGCGAGCACCCCGGGCCCGTCGACGGGCGCCGCGGCCCCCAAGGGCGCGAACGGCACGGCGGCTCCGCCGACACCGAAGCAGCAGCCGCCCGCCAAGCCGGCGCCGAAGGCCGAGAAGAAGCAGCCGGCGCCGCCGCCGGTGCCGGCGGGCGCGGAGGAGGTCAAGCTCCGCGGCGTCGCGGCCCGGACGGCCACCAACATGGAGTCCAGCCTGGCGGTGCCGACCGCGACCAGCGTGCGCGCCGTCCCGGCGAAGCTGCTGATCGACAACCGCATCGTCATCAACAACCACCTGAAGCGCGGGCGCGGCGGGAAGGTCTCCTTCACGCACCTGATCGGGTACGCGATCGTCAAGGCGCTCGTGGCGATGCCCGAGATGAACGCGTCGTTCACCGAGGTGGACGGCAAGCCGGTGCTGGTCCGGCCCGAGCACGTGAACTTCGGGCTGGCGATCGACCTGCAGAAGCCGGACGGGTCGCGGCAGCTCGTGGTGCCGAGCATCAAGGCCGCCGAGACGCTGGACTTCCGCCAGTTCTGGGCCGGCTACGAGGAGATCGTCCGCAAGGCCCGCGGCAACAAGCTCACCCTGGACGACTTCCAGGGGACGACGATCAGCCTGACGAACCCGGGCACCATCGGCACCGTGCACTCGGTGCCGCGGCTGATGCCCGGCCAGGGGACGATCATCGGCGTGGGCGCGATGGAGTACCCGGCGGAGTTCGCGGGCGCGTCCGGCGAGACGCTGTCGCGCATGGGGATCAGCAAGGTCATGACGCTGACCTCCACCTACGACCACCGGATCATCCAGGGCGCGCAGTCCGGCGACTTCCTGCGCCGGATCCACGAGCTGCTGCTCGGCGAGGACGGCTTCTACGACGAGATCTTCGAGGCCCTGCGCATCCCGTACGAGCCGGTGCGCTGGGTCAAGGACATCTCGGCGACGCACGAGGACGACGTCGCCAAGGTCGCGCGCGTCCACGAGCTGATCCACGCCTACCGGGTCCGCGGCCACCTGATGGCCGACACGGACCCGCTGGAGTACAAGCAGCGCCGCCACCCGGACCTCGACATCCTCAAGCACGGGCTCACGCTGTGGGACCTGGAGCGCGAGTTCGCGACGGGCGGGTTCGGCGGCAAGCCGACGATGCAGCTGCGCGACATCCTCGGCGTGCTGCGGATGGCCTACTGCCGGACCGTCGGCATCGAGTACATGCACATCCAGGACCCCGAGGAGCGGGCCTGGATCCAGGAGCGCGTCGAGGTCCCGCACGACAAGCCGTCGCGTGAGGAGCAGCTGCACGTGCTGCGGCGCCTCAACAACGCCGAGGCGTTCGAGACGTTCCTGCAGACGAAGTTCGTCGGGCAGAAGCGGTTCTCGCTGGAGGGCGGCGAGTCCGTCATCCCGCTGCTGGACTCGGTGATCTCCGCGGCGGCGAAGGCCAGCCTGGACGAGGTCGTCATCGGCATGGCGCACCGCGGCCGGCTGAACGTGCTGGCGAACATCGTCGGCAAGTCCTACGGGCAGATCTTCGGCGAGTTCGAGGGCAACCTCGACCCGCGCAGCGCGCAGGGCTCCGGGGACGTGAAGTACCACTTGGGGGCGTCCGGCGACTTCGTCGCCGACGACGGCTCCAAGATCCACACCGAGCTGGTCGCGAACCCGTCCCACCTGGAGACGGTCGACCCGGTGCTGGAGGGCGTCGTCCGCGCCAAGCAGGACCTGCTGGACGTCGGCGAGGCGGGCTTCAGCGTGCTGCCGATCCTCGTGCACGGGGACGCGGCGTTCGCGGGGCAGGGCGTCGTCGCCGAGACGCTGAACCTGTCGCAGCTGCGCGGCTACCGGACGGGCGGCACCGTCCACGTGATCATCAACAACCAGGTCGGGTTCACCACGGCGCCCGAGTACTCGCGGTCCAGCGTGTACTCGACGGACGTGGCGCGGATGATCCAGGCGCCGATCTTCCACGTCAACGGGGACGACCCGGAGGCGTGCGCGCGGGTGGCGCGGCTGGCGTTCGAGTACCGGCAGACGTTCAAGAAGGACGTCGTCATCGACATGGTCTGCTACCGGCGGCGGGGCCACAACGAGGGCGAGAACCCCTCGTTCACGCAGCCGCTGATGTACGACCTGATCGACGCGAAGCGGTCGGTGCGCAAGCTGTACACCGAGGCGCTGATCGGCCGCGGCGACATCACGGTCGAGGAGGCCGAGCAGGCGCTCCGCGACTACCAGGAGCAGCTCGAGCGGGCGTTCACCGAGACCCGCGAGGCGGTCAAGAAGCCGCTGGAGCCGGGCTCGGTGGTCAAGCCGGACGTCGAGGAGAGCATCCCGATCGACCACAAGTCGGCGGGGACCGCGATCCCGGTGGAGACGGTCAAGCGGATCATCGAGACGCAGGTCACGCTGCCCGAGGGCTTCACCGTGCATCCGCGGCTCCAGCCGATCCTGCAGCGCCGCGTGCAGTCGATCGACGACGACGCGATCGACTGGGCGACCGGCGAGCTGCTGGCGATGGGCTCGCTGCTGATCGACGGCCGCCCGGTGCGGCTCGTCGGGCAGGACACCCGGCGCGGCACGTTCGGCCAGCGGCACGCGGTGCTGGTGGACCGCAAGACGGGCGAAGAGTACACCCCGCTCAAGCGGTTCGACCAGGGCGTGTCGAAGTTCTACGTGCACGACTCGCTGCTCAGCGAGTACGCGGCGATGGGCTTCGAGTACGGCTACTCGATGACCCGCCCGGACGCGCTCGTGGCGTGGGAGGCCCAGTTCGGCGACTTCGCGAACGGCGCCCAGAACATCGTCGACGAGTACATCTCGTCCGGTGAGCAGAAGTGGGGCCAGCACTCCAGCGTCGTGCTGCTGCTGCCGCACGGCTACGAGGGCCAGGGGCCGGACCACTCGTCCGCGCGCATCGAGCGCTACCTGCAGCTGTGCGCGCAGGACAACATGACGGTGGTCTACCCGACGACCCCGGCGAACTACTTCCACCTGCTGCGCTGGCAGGTGCTGTCGGGCCGCGGCAAGCCGCTGGTCGTGTTCACGCCGAAGTACCTGCTGCGGCTCAAGGCGGCGATGTCGAAGGTCGCGGACATCACCGACGGCGCGTTCCAGCCGGTCATCCCGGAGAGCGACCCGGCGATCGAGGCGAAGAACGTCCGGCGGGTGCTGCTGACCACCGGCAAGATCTACTACGAGACGGTGAAGGCGCGGGAGGCCGCCGGCGCCACCGACACCGCGATCGTGCGGGTCGAGCGGCTGTACCCGCCGCCGGTGGACGAGATCAAGGCGGAGCTCGCGAAGTACCCCGCGGACGTCGAGGTCGTGTGGGTGCAGGACGAGCCGGCGAACATGGGCGCCTGGCCGTTCATGGCGCTGAAGCTGCCGCACCACATCGAGGGGCTGAAGATGTCGCGGGTGTCGCGCCCGGCGTCGTCGTCCCCCGCGGTGGGGTCGGCGAAGCTGCACCAGGCGGAGCAGGACGCGCTGATGGCGCGGCTGTTCGGCGAGCAGAAGTAGCGGAACGCGGCACCCGAGGGCTCCGGCGCGCGCGCCGGGGCCCTCGGCGTCCCTGGACATAGAGGATCTACCGGCATGTACTTCACCGACCGCGGCATCGAGGAGCTGACGGACCGGCGCGGCGAGGAGGAGGTGTCGCTCGCCTGGCTCGCCGAGCGCCTGCGCGAGTTCGTCGACCTCAACCCGGAGTTCGAGACCCCCGTCGAGCGGCTGGCCACGTGGCTCGCCCGCCTCGACGACGAGGACGACGACTGACAACGCGATATGTCTTGACTTTCCGGCGACGCGACATATCGTGTTGATCGGAACGGGTCCTCGGCGGAAGGGCAGGCGACATGTCGCGTTGGACGATCGACGAACCGACCACCCTCGACTTCGACGGCGTGGTGGCCCTGCGGGCGACGCTGATCGCGGGCAGCGTCTCGGTACTGGCCTCCGACGAGCGGCCGTCGATCATGATCGGTGACGTGGAGGGGCCGCCGCTGGCGGTGTCGCACGAGGCCGGGATGCTGACGGTCAGCCACGAGAAGCTGTGGGAGGGCGTCCTCACCTGGCTGCGCACGCAGAAGGCGCGGGCGACGATCACCGTGACCGTCCCGCACGACTGCCCGGTGAGCCTGAACCTGGTGTCGGCGGACGCGGTCGTCACGGGGATGACGGTCCGGACGTCCATCAAGAGCGCGTCGGGCGACGTGACGCTCGACGGGGTGGCGGGCGCGATCGACGCGAACACCGTGTCCGGGGCGATCGAGGCGCAGGGACTGGACGGCACGGTCGCGTTCACGTCCGTGTCCGGGGACCTCTCGCTGGCCGGCGCGTCGATCGAGCGGCTCGCCGCGCGGACGGTCAGCGGGCGCATCGCCGCCGACCTCGACCTGCCCGGCGAGTGCCGGATCGAGGTCAACAGCGTGTCCGGGGAGGTCGCGCTGCGGATCCCCGAGTCGGCGGGCGCGCACGTGTCGCTGAACTCGGCCGCCGGGCGCATCGAGACGTCGTTCCCCGAGCTGGACCACCAGGACCGGACGGTCTCGCGCAGCGTCAACGGCAAGATCGGCGACGGTTCCGGGCGGGTCGCGGTCAACACCGTGTCCGGCGCCGTCACGCTCCTCGGGCGCGCCGAGGACGACGCGCCGGGGATCGACGCCCCCGGAATGGAGAAGTGAGTTGAGCCCCGTTTTCGGCCACGGCCGCCTCCGGCTCTACCTGCTGAAGCTGCTGCAGGAGAGCCCGCGCCACGGCTACGAGATGATCCGGCTGCTGCAGGACCGCTTCCTCGGCGTCTACTCCCCCTCCCCCGGCACGATCTACCCGCGGCTGGCCCGGCTGGAGTCGGAGGGCCTGGTCACCCACGAGGTGATCAAGGGCAAGAAGGTGTACTCGCTGACCGACAAGGGGCGCGAGGAGCTGGAGCGCCGGATGGACGAGCTCGCCGACCTGGAGGAGGAGATCTCCGCGTCGGCGCAGGAGTTCGCCCGGGGCGTCCAGCAGGACGTGCGGCAGACCGTCCGGACGCTGCGCGAGGAGCTGAGCCAGGCCGCCAAGACGATGCGCGACCAGGGCCGCACGGCGTCGAAGGACGCGTGGCGCGAGACGTCCGAGCGGCAGAAGGACGTGTGGCGGGAGACCACCGAGCGGCAGAAGGACGAGTGGCGGCGGCAGAAGGACCACTGGCGCGACCAGACGCAGGCGTGGAAGGAGGAGTGGCGGCAGACGTGGGAGGACGCCTGGAAGACGGCGACCGGGTCCGCGGAGGACGTCGCCCGCCTCAAGCTCGAGCGGCACCTGCGGCGGTTCGTGGAGGACGTCCGCCGGGCCGCCGGGGACGCGCGGCTCGACGACGACGCCCTCGCCGCCGCCCGCACCCTGCTGGACGAGACGCGCGAGCGGCTGCGGCGGGACGTCTTCGGCGGCGCCCCGGACGCCCCGGGCGGCGCGGACGCCCCGCACAACGCGGAAGGCCGGAACGGCGACGGGAGGCCGTGACGCGCACGGCCCCCCGCACGGCCGTCAGGGCGTGAAGACGATCTTGCCGAAGAGGTCGCCCTCGGCCATCGCCGCGAACCCCGCGCGGGCGTCCCGCAGCGGCAGCACCCGGTCGACCGTCGGGCGCACGCCCGTCTTGACCAGGAACCGCGCGAGCCGTTCGAGCTGCCCGCGCGTCCCCATGGTGGAGCCGATGACCTGGAGCTGCAGGAAGAACACCCGGTTCAGCTCGGCCGGGGGCACCTGGCCGCTCGTCGCGCCGGACACCACGACGCGCCCGCCGGGCCGCAGCGACTTCAGCGAGTGCGCCCAGGTCGCCTGCCCGACCGTCTCGATCACCGCGTCGACCCGCTCGGGCAGCCGCGCGCCGGTCTCCACCGCCGCGTCCGCGCCGAGCTCCAGCGCCCGGCGGCGCTTGTCCTCGCTGCGGCTGGTCGCGTAGACGCGGAACCCGGCGGCGGACGCCAGCGCGATCGCCGCCGAGGCGACGCCGCCGCCCGCGCCCTGCACGAGGACGCTCCCGCCGGGTTCGAGCCCGGCCTTGCCGAACAGCATCCGGTACGCGGTGAGCCACGCCGTCGGGAGGCAGGCGGCCTCCTCGAACGACAGCTCAGCGGGCTTGGGGACGAGGTTGCGGCGCGGCACCGCGACCTTCTCGGCGAGGGTGCCGGGGTGGACCTCGGAGAGCAGCGAGCGCTTCGGGTCGAGGGTCTCGTCGCCGCCGCCCCGGTCCGGGTCGCCGATCACCGAGTGGACGATCACCTCGTTGCCGTCCTCGTCGATCCCGGCCGCGTCGCAGCCGAGGATCATCGGGAGCCGGTCGGCGGGCAGCCCGACGCCCTTCAGCGACCAGAGGTCGTGGTGGTTGAGGGCGGCGGCCCGCACCGTGACGGTCGTCCAGCCGTCCGGCGCCTCGGGGTCGGGGCGCTCCCCCGTCGTCAGGCCGGACAGCGGGTCGTCTGCGTCGATCTTCGTGGCGGTGACAGCGAACATGAACGCACACTAACGGCCCGCCCGGAACGCCGGACGGCCCGCCCCCGTGCGGGGCGGGCCGTCCGGAGAGCGCCGCCGGAGCGGCACCGGTTCACAGCACCTTGGACAGGAAGTCCCGGGTGCGCGAGTGCTGCGGGTTCGCCAGCACCTCGCGGGGCGCGCCCTTCTCGACCACGACGCCGTCGTCCATGAACACCAGGGAGTCGCCGACCTCGCGGGCGAACCCCATCTCGTGCGTGACGACGATCATCGTCATGCCGTCCAGGGCGAGCTGCTTCATGACCTCGAGGACCTCGCCGACGAGCTCGGGGTCGAGCGCCGAGGTGGGCTCGTCGAACAGCATCAGCGCGGGCTCCATGGCCAGCGCCCGCGCGATCGCCACCCGCTGCTGCTGCCCGCCGGACAGCTGCGCCGGGTAGCTGTTCGCCTTGTCGCCCAGCCCGACCCGGTTCAGCAGGGCGGTGGCCCGCTCGCGGACCTCCGCCTTGGGGTGCCGCTTGACCCGGACGGGCGCCTCCATGACGTTCTCGAGCGCCGTCATGTGCGGGAACAGGTTGAACCGCTGGAAGACCATGCCGATCTCGCGGCGCTGCGCGGCGACCTCCTTGTCGCGCAGCTCGTAGAGCTTCCCGCCCTTCTCCCGGTACCCGACCAGGTGCCCGTTCACGTACAGGCGCCCCGCGTTGATCTTCTCGAGGTGGTTGATGCAGCGCAGGAAGGTGGACTTGCCGGACCCGGACGGGCCGATGACGCACATCACCTCGCCCGGCTTGACCTCCAGGTCGATCCCCTTGAGGACCTCCGTGCGGCCGAACGACTTGTGCACCTGCTCGGCGCGCACCATCGGGCCGCCGGACGCGGGGCCTTTCGCCAGTGCGTCGCTCACGGATTCCTCACCTCGCTCGTCCCGCCGGTCACGACTGCCCGCTTCCGCGGCCGCGCAGGCGCAGCCCGGCCGACGCGGACTCGCCCTTGCTGGTGCCCTTGCTGTAGTGCCGCTCCAGGTAGTGCTGGCCGATCATCATGATCGAGGAGATCAGCAGGTACCACAGGCACGCCATCACCAGCATCGGGATGATCTTGTACGTGGTGGCGTAGATCGTCTGCGCGGTGAACGTCAGCTCCGCGTACGGGACGGCCGCGACGAGCGACGTGTTCTTCAGCATCGAGATCGACTCGTTGCCCGTCGGCGGGACGATCACCCGCATCGCCTGCGGCAGCACGATCCGCCGCATCGTCTGCGCCCGCGACATGCCGAGGGCGCTCGCGGCCTCCTGCTGCCCCTCGTCCACCGACAGGATGCCGGCCCGGACGATCTCGGCCATGTAGCCGGCCTCGTTGAGGATCAGCCCGAGGGCCGCCGCGCTCGCGGCGTTGATCAGCGCCTGCGTCTCCCAGGTCTGGAACTCGGGCCCGAACGGGATGCCGATCCCCACCGTGGGGAACAGCGTCCCGATCGCGCCCCAGATCAGCAGCTGGGTGTAGAGCGGGGTGCCGCGGAAGAACCACAGGTAGATCCAGGCCGCGCCGCTGAGCAGCGGGTTCGCCGACAGCCGCATCAGGGCGAGCACGATGCCGATCGCCGTCCCGCCGACCATCGCGGCGAGCGTCAGCCAGACCGTGTTGCGGACGCCCTCCAGCACCGGTTCGGAGAACAGGTACTCCCACTGCTCCGACCACTCCAGGGCCTTGCTGGTCAGCAGGAAGTGGATGAACATCGCGACCAGCACCAGCACCGCGGCCGCGCCCACCCAGCGGCCGGGGTGCCGGACGGGGACGGCCTTGATGGGGTCGGGCCGTCCCTTCCCGACGTCGTCGCCGATCGTCATGCGATCAGCTCTGCGCCGCGTTGATCGCCGGTTCGGTGATCGCGCCGCTCTCGACCCCGTACTCCTCGAGGATCTTCGTGTAGGTGCCGTCGGCCATCAGCGCCTTCAGCGCGCCCTGCACGGCCTCCTTGAACTGGCCGCTCTGCTTGTTGAGCGCGTAGCCGTAGGGGGCCGTGTCGTACGCCTCGCCGATGATCTCCAGCTTGTCGCCGGTCTGCTTGACGGCGTAGCCGACGATCGGCGAGTCGGCGGCCATCGCGTCGACCTTGCCCGCCACCAGGTCGTTGTTGACCTCGGTCTGCTGCTTGCGGACGACGCTCTTGATGGCCGGCTTGCCCGCGTCGGTGCACTCCTTGCTGCGGGCCTCGAGGTCCTCGACCTGCACCGTGCCCTGCTGGACGCCGACGCTCTTGCCGCACGCGTTGTCCGGGTCGACCTGCTTGGGGTTGCCCTTGAGCGCGGCCCAGCCGGTGCCCGCCGAGTAGTACGTGACGAAGTCGACGGCCTGCTCGCGCTCCTTGGTGTCGGTGAAGGAGGAGACGCCGATCTCGTACTTGCCGGACTGCACGCCCGGGATGATCGTGTCGAAGCCCGCGTTCTGGAACTCGGTCTTCAGGCCGAGCTTGGCCGCGACGGCCTGGAACAGCTCGACGTCCCAGCCGACGATGTCCTGCGAGGCCGGGTCCACCGACTCGTTGGGCGGGTACGAGGCGTCCGACCCGATCATGATCTTGCCGTCGCTCTTGATGTTCTCGGGGACCAGGCCGGCGAGCTGGGAGTCGACGGCCACCTCGGACGCGGCCTCCGAACCGCCGCCGCCGTCGTCCTCGGAGCCGCACGCGGAGAGGGCGAGGGCCCCCGTCAGGACGAGCGCACCTGCCGCGACGGCGCGGCGGCGCAGAGAACCGGTGATCACGGGTTCCCCCTCCAGTCGATGTCTGCGGATCCGCGAGGATCCGGAGGTCAGGAGCACATTTTGGCGCATAACGGGCATGCTCCCGGTTAAGGGTGCGACACAATCGGACAACGAGGCAGCGCCGATCACGTCTCGACCGCGCCCGCGATCGCCACGAAGCGTCACCACCCGGCGACCTTTCACTTCCCCTACGTGACGGCCGCCACCGTCCCACCCCCCGGACCGACAGCGGACCGTGTGGCACAATCGGACAACGGGTGACCCCCGTACGTCGCGAGATGTCCACCATGGTGACGGCCACCACACCACACCACCGCGGCGGCATCACTCGAAAGCAGATCATCTTTCACAGACAGGGGTCGCTGTGGCTGCTCAGCCCATTCCCACCGAACCGCGCACACTGGACGACGATCCGGCATTTCCGCTGCACCGGGGCGGAAAGCTCGAAATGCGCTCGACCATCCCGGTGCGCAACAAGGAAGACCTCTCCCTCGCCTACACGCCGGGCGTCGCGCGCGTCTGCACCGCCATCGCCGACCGTCCCGAACTCGCCCACGAGTACACGTGGACGTCCAAGGTCGTCGCCGTCGTCACCGACGGCACCGCCGTCCTCGGCCTCGGCGACATCGGCCCGGCCGCCTCCATGCCCGTCATGGAGGGCAAGTCGATCCTGTTCAAGGAGTTCGCCGACGTCGACTCGGTGCCGATCGCGCTGAGCTGCACGGGCGTCGACGAGATCGTCGACACGGTGATCCGGATGGCGCCGAGCTTCGGCGGCATCAACCTCGAGGACATCAGCGCCCCCCGCTGCTTCGAGATCGAGGAGCGGCTCCGCGACGCCCTCGACATCCCCGTCTTCCACGACGACCAGCACGGCACCGCGATCGTCGCGCTCGCCGCGCTCACCAACGCCGCGCGCCACGTCGGCAAGCCCCTCTCGGAGCTGCGCGCCGTCGTGGCCGGCGCCGGCGCCTCCGGCATCGCCGTCTCGCAGATCCTCATCGAGGCGGGCATCGGCGACATCGCGCTGTCCGACAGCAAGGGCCTCATCTACGCGGGCCGCGACGGGCTCAACCCGATCAAGGAGCGGATCGCCGCGATCACCAACCGGACCGGGCTCAAGGGCTCGACCGAGGAGGCGCTCAAGGGCGCCGACGTGTTCATCGGCCTGTCCGGCAGCACGGTGCGCGAGTCCTGCGTCGCCACGATGTCCGACAACGCCATCGTGTTCGCGCTGTCGAACCCCACCCCCGAGGTCCACCCCGACGTCGCGCGCCGGCACGCCAAGGTCGTCGCCACCGGCCGCAGCGACTTCCCGAACCAGATCAACAACGTGCTGGCGTTCCCGGGCATCTTCCGCGGCGCGCTGGACGTCCGCGCCCACTCGATCACCGAGGGCATGAAGCTGGCCGCCGCGAACGCGCTGGCCGACATCGTCGGCGACGACCTCACCGCCGACTACATCATCCCCGGCCCGTTCGACGACCGGGTCGCGCCCGCGGTCACCGCCGCCGTCGCCGCCCAGGCCCGCAAGGAAGGCGTCAACCGCGTCTGAGCCCACCCCCGGCGGCCCGTGTTCCCTCCGGAACACGGGCCGCCGCTTTCCGCGCGAAGCGGTGTAATCTCCGCCACGAAGAAGCAACATCAAGCCCTGTCGGCGGACCGGCCGCCCGTCACCCGTCGGCCCGCGGTCCGCGACCGCCCCGCGCCACCGTCCCCCACCGTGACGGGGGCCAGTAGCGCGCCACGACCCGGCCGAGCACGAGCCCGTCCGGGACGGCGCCGAAGTCCCAGCTGTCCCGCCGCCCGGGCGCCCGCTGGTTGTCGCTCTCCAGCCACCAGCCGTCCGGGTCCCGCCGCACCGCCCGCTTGACGATCAGCAGCTCCGTCCGCTCGGGATGCCGCGCCACCACGACGTCCCCCGCCGCCGGGGAGCCGTCCCGGACGACGAGCCAGTCCCCCGGCCGCAGCTCAGGCAGCATCGACTCCCCCTCGACCAGCGCCGTCCGCAACCGCCCGCGCGCCCAGCCGGCCGCCAGCACCGCCCCGCCGCCCGCGAGCAGCGCCCCCCAGATCCGCATGGTCCTCCTCACCGGCGGCCGCCGGCGCGCATATCCGGACGGCGGGCGGTCACATTCCCCTGCGGGAGGGGTTCCGGGCCGCCCGCCGGCCCGGGTCTTAGGCCGAAATACCGAGTCCCTGGCCGCACGCGGCCGGGGCCACAAGGGTAATGTCGGTGCCCTGAGCATGATCCGCAACGAGGGAAGGGAATCGCAGGTGTTCAAGCTTCTGCGCCCGAAGACGACGGTCTCCGCGCACTGCGACCTGCCGTGTGGTGTCTACGACCCGGCGCAGGCCCGGATCGAGGCCGAGTCGGTCAAGGCGATCTGCGAGAAGTACGCCGCCAACGAGGACCCGGAGTTCCGCACTCGGGCGATCCTGATCAAGGAGCAGCGCTCCAACCTGGTCAAGGAGCACCTCTGGGTGCTGTGGACGGACTACTTCAAGCCGCCGCACTTCGAGAAGTACCCGCAGCTCCACGAGCTGTTCAACAAGGCCACGAAGCTGGCCGGCGCCGCCGGCACCAAGGGCAGCATGGACGTCAAGACGGCCGAGGAGCTGCTGTCCCACATCGCGGAGATCGACAAGATCTTCTGGGAGACCAAGCAGGGCTGACGGCCCGTGCTTCAAGGCCCGGCCCCGAGGGGCCGGGCCTTGGTCGTCCCCGGTCCGCGGCGGCGGGCCCGGGCGGGCGCGGAGAGCCCCGCCCGGGCCCGCCGCCGTCGCCGGGCGGGCGCCCGCCGGGCGCCGGTCAGCGGGCCGAGGGGGCGGGGGCCGCCAGGGAGCGCAGTGCGTCGCCGGTGAGGCGGTAGACCGTCCACTCGTCCTGCGGACGGGCGCCGAGGGCCTCGTAGAACCGGATGGATGGCTCGTTCCAGTTCAGGACGGACCACTCGACGCGCTCGTAGCCGTTCTCGTCGGCGACCCGGGCGAGTTCGGTGAGCAGGAGCCTGCCGTAGCCGCGGCCCCGGACGTCCGGGTCGACGTACAGGTCCTCCAGGTAGATCCCGTGCGTGCCGTTCCACGTGGAGAAGTTGAGGAACCACAGCGCGAACCCGACGACGCGGCCGCCGTCCTCGACGACGTGCGCGAACACCTTGGGCTCGTCGCCGAAGAGCCGGTCGCGCAGCTGCTCCTCGGTGGCCTTCACCTCGTGCAGGGCGCGCTCGTACTCGGCGAGGTCGCGGACGAGCCGCAGGATGTCGGGAACGTCGTCGGGCGTCGCATGTCGGATCACGGCGGCCAGGCTACCCCGGTGCAGGTCATACGAGGGGCGCCAGGGGCCGGGACGGGTCCGCCCAGCGGTCGTTCGGGACGATCGGGTACCAGCCGGGGCGTCCGGGGTCGCGGTCGTAGGGGTAGCCGCCGAGTTCGCGGTACAGCTCGGCGTACTCGGCGAGCTTGTCGCGGTCGAGTTCGACGCCCAGCCCCGGGCCGGACGGGACGCGGATGCGGCCGCCCTCGTAGCGGAACGGGCCGCCCTTGATCACGTCGTCGGCGAGGTGGTGGTAGTGGGCGTCGGCGGCGTAGGTGAGGTTGGGCAGGACGGCGCCGAGGTGCAGCATCGTGGCGAGCTGGACGCCGAGTTCGCCGGACGAGTGGACGGCGACGCCGAGCTGGAAGGTCTCGCAGACGGCGGCGGCCTTCACGCAGGCGCGGATGCCGCCCCAGAACGTGGTGTCGAGGAGGACGACGTCGGCGGCGCGGCGCAGCACGTTGGCGGCGAGCTGCTCGAAGTTGACCACGACGGTGTTGGTGGCGAGGGGGATGTTGACGCGCTCGCGGACGAGGCGGAGCCCTTCGAGGCCGAGGACGGGGTCTTCGAGGTAGTCGTTGGGGAGGTCCTCGATGGCCCGGCCGAACCGGAGCCCCTCGTCGAGGCTGAGGACGGAGTTGGGGTCGTAGCGGAGGCGGTCGCCGGGGAGGGCCTCGGCGAGCGACCGGTAACAGTCGAGCTCGTGGTCGGGCGGGAAGACGCCGCCCTTGAGCTTGTGGACCGTGAAGCCGTGCCGGTCCTTCAGCGCGCGCGCGTGCTCGACGAGCTGCTCGGACGTGCGCACCTCGGGCACGTCCCCCTGCGGGTAGCGGAAGAAGAGGTACGACGCGAACTGGACGGCGTCGCGGATGCGGCCGCCGAGGAGGTCGTGCACCGGGACGCCGAGGTGCTTGCCGACGAGGTCCAGGCAGGCGAACTCGATGGCGGCGAGGAGCTGGGTGCGGTTGTTGTAGAGCCCGGCGGTCGGGTTGGCGATCTTGAAGCGGAGCGCTTCGAGTTCGAACGGGTCGTGCCCGACCAGGTGCGGGACGAGCGCCCGGAAGGCGAGTTCGGCGCTCTCCCCGCCGCCGCCCATCTCGCCGAGCCCGACCAGGCCGTTGTCGGCCTCCACCTCGACGATGGTGCGGACGAACCGGCCCCAGTGGGCGCCGTTGCTGTGCAGCAGGGGCGCCTCCAGCGGCACGGTGACGGTGGTGGCCCTGATGTCCGTGATCTTCATGTCTCCCCGATCCTCAACGCCGAACGGTGACGGTGGCGACGCCGCACGCGGGCAGCCGGACCGTCGTCGTGCCGTCCCGGACGGGCAGGTCCGCCGGGTCCCGCTCCAGTCCCGCCGACAGGCTCGCCCGGGTGTAGCCGGGCACGTGCAGCCCGGTCTCCACCGGCCCGGACGCGAGCGACTGCAGGCGGATCGCCAGGCCGTCGCCGTCGCGGGCGCGGCCGACGGACGTCACGAGCACGTCGGGGTCGTCGACGCGCAGGAACGCGCCCGCCTCGGCGGGCTCCGCCCCGGTCGCGAGAGTGGCGACGAACGGGTCGGTGAGCCCGGCGGCGGTGCGGGCGCCGAGGCGGCGGCCGGACCCGGCGGGCGCCGACGCGAACGCGTACCGGAACGTCGTCTCGCCCTGCTGCTGGGACGGGAAGTTCGTGTCCCAGATGTTGTTGAGGGCCCACGAGTAGACGGTGCCGTCCTCGGGGTCGAGGGTCGGCGGGAACGGCGCGTACGGCATGTGGATGGAGCCGAACTGGACGAGCGGCGCCTCCAGCGTCGCCCACGCGACGGTCAGGTCGGGGTCCTCGAACGCCACCCAGTGCCGGACGGGCCGCATGTGCTCGGCCGACCCCGGCACGCTCGGGACGTGCGTCCCGCCGACGCCGCCGGTCAGCTCCCACGCGGCGGGCGGGCCGCCGACGGCGAACGGGAACGCGAAGAACACCGCCTCCTTCGCCGCGGTCGGCTGCTTGCCGAGCTGGAACCGGACGTCGACGCGCGGGACGTCCGTCCACAGGTCGATGGTCGTGCGGAGCCAGTCGACGCCCTTGCCGCGGGCCTCGACGACGAGGCGCTCCCCGGCGGGGGTGCGCTCGCGGCGGACGACGGTCGCGTGGGTGGCGATCGCGCGGTCGCCGAGCATCGTCTTGTCGTGCACGAGCATGTGCCCGGACATGTGGTTGAAGTGCGGCGCGGTCGCGTACCGGTCGTAGACGTACTGGCCGAAGCCCGCGGCGGCGCCGGCGTTCACGAGCTCGCGGCCGGCGGCCTTGTCGAACACCGAGGCGATGTGGCCCTCCCGGACGTCGAACGCGACGCGGTAGTGCGCGTTCTCGATCGTCGCGTCGGCGGTGCCGAGGTCGGCGGGCGGCGGCGCCGGCTCGGCCGCGCGGACGACGTCGAGCCGGACGTGCCCGTGCCCCGGCAGGTCGCGGACGATCGCGTCGAGGTGCCGGCCGATCGGGCGGGTCGGCCACTCGTCCGGATCGACCTCCTCCTCGCGGTGCGGGACGGGCTCGCCGGTGCGGGCGTCGACGAGGGCGATCGGGACGTCCGCGGGGACGACGTCGCGGGGCAGGAACGCGCGGGCGACGTCGGTGCGCGCGGCGGTGCCGGGGTTGACGACGACGAACGAGGCGAGCGCGTCCGGGGCGGGACCGAACGTGGCGCCGATGCGGCGGGCGCCGGACTGCAGGAGGTCGAGGGCGTCGTCGTGCGCCTGGTAGCCGACCTGCGACTTGCGGGTCCACTGCAGGCCGCCGGAGTCGCCGCCCTCCTCGGCGTCCTCCCACGGGTTCGCGGCGCCCCACGTGTGCTCGTCGAACAGCGCGGCGCCGTCGTAGGCGGCGTCGATCGCCGCGGGGGCGCCGGTGCGGTCGCCGCTGCGCTCGTCCGCGAACGCGTGCAGGGTCTCGGCGGCCCGCAGGGCGCTCTGGGCGCGGCGCACGTATCCGAGGGGGCGGGCGCCGGAGCCGAGGCCGTCGGCCCACCAGTCGGTCCAGTCGCCCTCGTGCACCTGGAGCCGGTCGGCGTGGTGCTCCTCGACGTACGCGAAGAAGTCGGCGTTCGCGGCGGACCGCAGCCGCGGGTACGCCCAGGTCTCGTTCCAGCGGTGCGCGATGTCCGCGGGGACGAGGGACGGGCCGGCGTTGTCGGCGTGCGCGCCCTGGACCCGCAGGTGGACGGCGTCCAGGACGTCGGGGTCCTTGGCGGCGCCGACCTGGCCGGGCGCGGCGTACCAGCCGAACGTGCCCGGCCCGTACGGGTAGGGGCGGTCGGCGAGGGCGGACAGGTAGCGGGGCAGCAGGTCCTCGGCGAGGTCGTAGCCGTCGACGAGCCCGACCGTGTTGCCCTCCATGTACGCCATGCCGTGCGGGGTGTCGGTGAACCACACGAGCAGTTCGCCGCCGCCCGGGGAGCGCCAGCGGAACGGGCGCCCGAGCTTGTCGCCGCCGGTCACGTACGGGACGGAGCGGCCGGCCCAGTTGTGCGCGGCGGCCAGGTACCGGACGCCCGCGGCGTTGAGCGCGTCGACGGTGCCGACGACGGCGCCCGGGACGTCGGTGTGCATCGCCGACCGGACCTCGATGCCGTGGTCGCGGCGCAGGTCCTCGACGAAGCGGAGCTGGCGGTACAGCTCCTCGGTGGAGCACGCCTCCAGGTGGAGCTGCATCGGGAACGCGGTGATCTCGATGTTCCCGGCCCGCACCCGCTCGACGAACTCGGCGACCTGGTCGTCCGGGCGGGTGGCGAGCCAGCGCAGGGCGGGCAGCGACGACTCGACCGACCAGCGGAACCGGGCGTCGTCGGGGCGCCCGTCGGTCTCCCGGGCGAGGCGCAGCGCCGCGTCCAGGTAGTCGAGGTGGTGCCGCAGGACGGTGCCCTGCGTGTCGGTGTAGCCGATGTCGAGGTGCGAGTGGTGGACGACGAAGACGTTCCACTTGCGCTGCGGGGTGATGTCGAGGGGCGCGGCGCCGACGAGGCCGCCGCCGCCGCGCACCTCCAGGGTGACGCGGCGGGGGGCGTCCACCTCGGGGACGAGCAGGGTGACCGAGGGCCCGTCGGCGGGGGCGGACGCGAGGACCTCGCCGCCGTCGACGAGCGCGACCTCGAGCCCGCCGCCGGCGGGGCCGTCCGCACCGGCCGCCTCCAGCGTCAGCCGGACGGCCTGCCGGAGCGGGCCCGCCGGACCGTCGGCGGGGTCGCGCCGGAACAGCGGCAGGACGGCGGCGCGGACCGACAGCCCGCGGACGGCGAGGACTTCGGCGGACGTGTCGCGGCGCAGCGCGTCGCGGATCCCGTCGTAGTCGGGCGAGCCGAGGCTCGCCTGGAGCAGGCGACTCGTCATCGTTCAGCGTTTCCTTCGGAGGGAGCCGGGGTGCGGATCGGTACGTGCGGATCAGAACTGGGCGGATCAGAACTGGGCGAGCGTGAGCCCGCGGGTGAACAGCCGTTGCGTGGCGAGGAACAGCACGACGGTCGGGAGGGAGACGACGAGGCCGGCGGCGAGCGCGATCGGGACGGGCGTCCCGGCGTACACGTCGGTGGTGAGCGCGGACAGCTCCGCCCACACGGGGCGGACGGTCTCCGACTGCGACAGCGTCAGGCCGAACAGCAGGTCGTTCCAGACGTAGGTGAACTCCAGGATGAACACGGCGGCGAGAGCGGCCGACGACAGCGGCAGGTAGATGCGCCAGAAGATGCGGAAGGTGGACGCGCCGTCCAGCCGCGCCGCCTCGAAGATGGAGACGGCGACGCCGCCGAAGAAGTTGCGCATGACCAGCGCCGCGAGCGGCACGCTGATCGCCGTGTAGACGATGACGAGGCCGAGCTGGCTGTCGTACATCGACACCCTGCTGTACCCGACGAACAGCGGGATGAGCAGCATCTGGAACGGCACGACGGTCCCGGCGAAGATCACCACGAACCACAGGAAGCCGTGCCTGAGCCGCAGCACGACGATCGCGTATCCGGCGAGCGCGCCGAGCAGCACCGCGATCGCGGGCGACACGATGCTGTACATGAGGGTGCTGAGCAGGGTGGCGCCGACGTCGGTGCGCTCCCACGCCGCGGCGATGTTGTCGAACAGCCCGATCGAGGCGGGCGGCGACACGGCGTCGGAGGCGTCGTAGTCCTCGGCCGGGCGGACGGCGTTCGCCACCACGAGGTAGGTGGGGAACAGCCACGCCAGCCCGAGCACGACCAGGATCACGCGCCGGACCGTTCCGGTGAGCAGGCGGGCCTTCATCGGTTCTCCTTGCCGACCTGGTGGCGCAGGTAGATGTACGAGGCGAGGCCGGTGACGGTGGTGAGCAGCACCGCGATCGCCGACCCGTAGCCGTACGACCCGGCGACGAAGACCTCGCGGTACATCGTCACGGCGAGCGTCTCGGACGAGCGGCCGGGCCCGCCCTGCGTCATCACCCAGACGATGTCGAAGGTCTTCAGGCTCGCGACGAGCGCGAGGCCGAACACGACGGTGGTGATCGGGCGCATCAGCGGCCAGATGACGTGCCGGAACATGCTCCAGCCGGACGCGCCGTCGATGCGGGCGGCCTCGATCGGCGCCTTCGGGATCGACTGCAGGCCGACGACGAACAGCAGCATGTTGACGCCGAGCTGCTGCCACGTCCACACCACGATCATCGCGACCGTGTTGCGGGGGCCGTCCTGGAGGAACGCGGTGTCGCCGCCGGGCATCCCGAGGAACGTGAGGATCTGGTTGGCCATGCCGTCCGGCTGGAGGATGAAGCCCCAGATGACGCCGAGGCCCGCGCCGGACATCGCGTACGGGAGCAGGAACGGCAGCCGGAACCACGCGCCGCCCTTGATGTCGTACGACAGCACGGCGACGAGCAGCCCGAGCCCGACGGGCAGCACGACCGTCCCGGCGACCCACAGCAGCGTGTTGCGGATCGAGACGAGCAGGGCGTCGTCCTCGAGCAGCCGCCGGTAGTTGTCGATGCCGGTGAACTCGGGCGAGGCGAGCCCGTCGTAGGCGGTGAAGCTCAGGTAGACCGTCCACAGGAACGGCAGGTAGAGCAGCACCGCGACGAACAGGACGGCGGGCGACACGTACAGGTGCCGGAACCGGCCGTACAGGGCGAATCCCCGCCCGGCCCGGCCCCCGGCCCCGCCGGGCCGCCGGCGGGCGCCGGACGGCCCGGTGCCGCGCGCGCCCGCCTTGGCGGGGCGGTCGGCGGTGGCGTTGCGGATGGTCATCGGGTGCTCAGCTTCCGGCCTTCTGCTGCTTCCAGTACCGGTCGTTGGCCTTCTGGATCGTCTGCAGCACTTCCATGTACGAGCCGGGCTCGTTGAGGAACTTGTCGAGCGCGCTGAGCGCCTCGGTCAGGACGGGCGACGGCGTGGCCTCGAAGTACCGCAGGACGAGCCGGTTCTCGTCGCTCGTGGCCTTCTTCGCGACCTCGCCCAAGTCCGGGTCGGCGATCTTCACCTTGGGGTTGGCGGACACGTCGCCGCGCGCGTTCGCCCACTTCTCCTGCGCCTCGGCGCTCGTCCACCAGGTGAGGTACTTCTCGCTGGACTCCGGCGACGGCGCCTTCTTCAGCGAGCACAGCGGCCCGCTCTCGAAGATCAGCGACCGTTTCGGCAGGTCCGCGTTCACGTTGGGGATGAGGAAGAAGCCGTAGTCCTTCCCGAGTTCGAGGCCGCGCTGCGTCATGCTGGTGTTGAACCAGGTGCCGTTCATGACCATGGCGGCGTCGCCGGACTTGAAGTGGTCGGCGGGGTCGGCCTTGTCGCCCGGCTCGGTGAGGTAGCCCTTGTCGATGAGCCCCTTCCACTGCTCCATGACCTTGACGACGCCCGGGTCGGTGTAGGACGCCTCCCCCTTCGACAGCCGGTCGTACAGCTCGGGGTCGGTGCCGGCGAGGAGCTGCTCGAACCAGACGAACGAGAACAGCGACGTCGGCGTCGTCTGGTGGAACGGGACCTGCCCGGCGGCCTTGAGCTTCGCGGCGACGTCCATCAGCTCGTCCCAGGTCTCGGGCGGCTCCAGGTCGTGCTTCTCGAAGACCTTCTTGCTGTAGAACATCCCCCAGTACGCGGTGTTCAGCGGCACGCAGTACTGCTTGCCGTCGATCGTGTAGTACTGGCGGAGCTGCTCGGTGAGGTCGCCGGCCTTGATGCCCTGCGCCCAGATGTCGCCGGTCTCGGCGACCTGGTCCTGCTCGACGATCTCGCGGAGCCGCTCCCCGGTCGTCCAGGTGAACAGGTCGGGCTTGACGTTGGTGCGGAACGACGACTTGATGAACGCGGTGTACGCGGGCTCGTCGGTGTAGCCGACCGGCTCCATGTCGATGCCGATCCGCTGCTCGCCGAACTCCGCCATCTGCTCGAAGTACGGCTTCCAGGCGCCCTTGTCGTTGTACAGCTTGAGGTGGTTCGGATCGCCGGATCCGCCGCCGGAGCCGCAGCCGGCGGCGAGCAGCAGCGCGCCCGTGGCGAGCGCGGTCACCCGCAGTCGCTTCGTTGACGGCATGGTGAGCCTCCTTCATCGGGGGGCGCCCGATCGGGGTGGGGATCGGGAGGTTCGGGGACGGTCGGAGGAGTCGGTGAACGGGCCGTGCGGCCGTGCTCGGCCGGACGGCTGTTCCTTCGGGTTCTGAGGGTGCGAGGGGACGGGACGGCTCAGGCGAGCCGCTGCTCGATCACGTGCTTGACGTCGGCGAGGTGGGCGCGCATGAGGTCCTCGGCCTCGCCGTCCGCGCCCCGCTCGATCGCGCCGAGGATCGCCCGGTGCTCCTCGTAGTCGCGGGTGCGGTCGTCGAAGATGCGCTGTATCTCGCGCTGCTCCGAGGAGTGCACCTTCAGCAGCGAGTCGATGACCTCGCACAGGACCGAGTTGCCGGCGGCGCCGGCGGTGGCCCGGTGGAACGCCATGTTCGCCTCGTGGAGCCGCGCCTCGGCCTCCTGCACGTCGCCGGTCAGGTTCCGGCCCGCCTCGTCCAGGACGGTGCGGAGCCGGTCGAGGTCGTCCGGTGCGCAGCGCCGCGCGGCCTGCGCGGCCAGCGGCGGCTCGATCAGCAGCCGGGCGTCCAGCAGGTGCAGCACCCGCTCGCCGTCCAGCGTGCGGACGTTCGGGTTGGCGATGACGACGCGTTCGAGGTCGGCGCCCACGTAGATGCCGGAGCCGTGCCGGAGCTGGATCGCCCCGGTCGCCTCCAGCCGGCGCAGCGCCTCGCGCAGCGTCGGCGTGGTCACCGCGAACCGCTGCGACAGCTCCCGCGCCGACGGCAGCCGGTCGCCCGGGCGCAGGCCGTCCGCCCTGATCAGCTCCAGCATCCGCTCGGTCAGAGCGTCCGCCAGGCTCGGCCGGGCCACATCCTGTGCCATCGCCACCTCGCTCCCAGAAGGTCAAGTCATCTAATCACTTAGTCTACGGCGCTGTCCATAGGTTCCGCCGCAGGACGTCGCGCTGCTCGGCGAACGCCCGCCGGGCGGCGTCCGCCGACGGGACGCCGTCGAACCCGTGGCACACCCCCGGCACGTGCCGCAGCTCGGTCGGGACCCCCGCCTCGATCAGCCGCCGCGCGTACTCCAGCGCCTCGTCGCGCAGCGGGTCGAACTCGGCGGCCAGGACGTACGCGGGCGGCAGCCCGGCGAGGTCCGCGGCCCGCGCGGGCGCCGCGTACGGGGTGGCGGGCCGCCCGCCCAGGTAGTGCCGCCACATGTGCTCCGCGTCCGTCCGGTTGAACAGCGGCGGGTCGGTGAACGCGCGCATCGACGGGGTGTCCATGCGGTCGTCCAGCACCGGGTACAGCAGCATCTGGAACGCCAGCGGCGGGCCGCCCTCGTCGCGGGCGCGCAGCGCCACCGCCGCCGCGAGCGCGCCGCCGGCGCTGCCGCCGCCCACCGCGACCCGCGCCGGGTCGCCGCCGAAGTCGGACGCGTGCGCCTGCGCCCACGCCGTCGCCGCGCGGCAGTCGTCGAGGCCCGCCGGGAACGGGTGCTCGGGCGCCAGCCGGTAGTCGACCGACACCACCGCGATCCCGTCCTCCCCCGCGAACGCGAGGCAGCGGCCGTGCTCGTTCTCCAGGCCGCCGGTGACGAACCCGCCGCCGTGGAAGTACACGAGGACGGGCGCCGGGCGCGCCGCCCGCAGCGGCCGGTAGATCCGGACGGGCACGGGCGGCGCGCCCGGGACCGTCCGGTCGGTGACCTCGACCCGGAAGTCGCCCGCGGGCTCCTCGAGCGCCGCCACGAGGGCGCGCATCGCGGCGCGCGCCGGCCCGGGACGCGCGAGCCCGACGTGGGGCGCGTCCCGCAGCGCCTCGGCGAGCTGGGGGTCGAGCCCCGGCGGCATGGACATGGCGACCTCCGGATGGTCGTGGAAGGGGCGCTCCCCCCGGCGGGAGGAACCGGGGGGAGCGCGGGGAGGAGGGTCGGGGTCAGCCGCTCACCGGCACGTTCACGTACCGGGGGCGGTAGATGCTGGCGTACTGGTAGTTGTCGTTGACGCCGTCGTCCTCGGCGGTGTCGAGGGTGTTGACGTTGTACGAGATCACCAGGTTGCCGCTGGACGACAGCGACGCGTGCTGGTGCGCGTTGTAGGTGTAGACGTCGGGCCAGGAGCCCGTCTCCGGCGTCGTGTAGACGGTCCGCTCGTCGGTGAAGGGGCCGTCGGCTGAGCACGCCAGCGAGATGTCGATCTCCGCGCCGAAGGCGTACTCGGTGTCCTGGTTGACCATGATGTAGTGGGCGCCGCGCCGGGTGACGCTGAACTCGTTGGACACGCCGCTCATCTGGCGGACCGAGTCGGTCTCCCGGGTCGACCAGCCGCCGGCCGTCCGGTAGCTCCACTGGCCGCGCAGGTCGTCGCCGCTCACCTTCGCGATGTGCAGGTACTTGGTGTTCTGCTGAGAGTCGGGGTCGGTGTAGTCCTCGGTGCCGTAGATGTAGGTGTTCCCGCCGTCCTTCAGCAGCGCCGACCCCCACTGGACGCCGATCGCCGACGGCATCGCCTGGACGCTCGTCGGGTCGGACAGGTCCGCCGTGGAGAAGCGCGCCAGGACGTTGCGCTTCCACGTCAGGTCCCAGGACGTCCCGTTGCCGGGGTCCGGGTCGTAGTACTCGCGGTAGAGCTGCTGGACCTCCGACCCGCGCTGGGTGAGGTCGCCCGCCCAGTACCAGTGGGCGGCCTGCGGCGGCGGCATGGGCGCCTCGGGGTCGGCCGAGGTCCCGCCGGTGACGGTCGACAGCGACCCGTTCGCGCCCTGCACGACGAACGAGTTGTTGATGAACGGCGTCGTCCCGCCCTCCTCGATCACGGGCGAGCGGGACCCGTCCGCGTTGACCTTGCCGAGGAACGTGTCGGAGTAGGCGAAGACGATGCGGCCGTCGGACAGCTTCAGCGAGTACGTCGTGTCGCCGCCCGTCCAGTCGTCCAGCCGGGCGTTGCTGTTGCCGTAGTCGGTGAACTTCGCGTTCATCGCGAGGTTCTGCGTCGCGGTCCCGAACGTCGGCGCGGGACTCCCCGCGCAGACCGGGCCGGCCTGCGCGGCCGCCGGGGCCGCGGGCACGGCCACCAGCCCGGCCGCGAGGGCCAGCGCGAGAGCGGACTTGGACATGCGTTACCTCCGTGGGGGGATGCGGACGGTTGCAGCGGGGCTCAGTGGTCCGGCAGTGCCGCCGGGTTGCGGGCGAGGAGGCCGCCGTCGACGCGGTGCTCGGCCCCGGTGACGAACGAGGAGCGCGGACCGGCCAGGAACGCCACCACCTCGGCGACCTCCTCCGGACGCGCGACGCGCCCGAGCGGGTGCGCGCGGCCCCACTCGGCGACCTGGGCGTCCTGGTCGGCGCCGCCGCGGAACAGGTCCGCGGCCCAGCGCAGCATGGGGGTGTCGACCGACCCCGGGCACACCGTGTTCGCCCGGATCCCGTCGGCCGCGTGGTCGAGGGCCATCGCCCGGGTCAGCGCGTTGATCGCGGCCTTGCTCGCGCTGTAGGCGGCGACCCCCGCCTGCGACACGAACGCCTGCACCGACGACACCGTGACGATCGTCCCGCCGCCCCGGCGCCGCAGCTCGGGCACCGCCGCGCGGCACGCGAGGAAGACGCCCTTGACGTTCACGTCCAGGACCTCGTCCCACGTCTCCTCGGACGTGTCCTCGACCGTCCCGTACCGCTGCACCCCCGCGCAGGTCACCACCGTGTCGAGGCCGCCGTGCTCGGACACCGCCGTCCGCACCAGCCCCTCGGCGGCCGCCGCGTCCCGCACGTCGGCGACCACGCCCGTGACCGTCCGCCCGGCCGCCCGCAGCTCCGCCTCGGCGCCGGCCACGCCGTCGAGCCCGCAGAACACCACGGCGGCGCCCGCGCCGGCGAGGCGCTCCACCACCGCGCGCCCGATGCCCAGCGACCCGCCGGTGACCAGCGCGACCTTGCCCTCGAACTCGCTCACCCCGTGCTCCCCTCGATGACGCCCGCGCGCAGCCACAGCCGCCGCACCGCCCGCGGGCCCAGCTTCAGCGCCGTCCCGTTCTCCACCGCCGCCGCCAGCCCGTCGGTCGGGTGCCCGGCGAACGGCTCGAGCCCGACCACGTACGCGCGGCCCCACCACGGGTGGTCCGCGGTCGCCCCGAGCTCCTGCCAGAGCCACAGGTGCGGCAGGACGGACTCGTCCCACCGCACCCGCAGCCCCGGACCGCCCGCGGGGTCGACCACCTCGTAGCGGCCCTCGTCCAGGTCGGTGAGGTAGACGATCTCACTCGGCCCGCCCGGCGCGGGGACGACGCTCAGGTCGACCGTCCCGCCGCCGTCCGCGGGGACGTGCGGCCACCGGTGCGGGCCGCCCGCGCGCACACGGCGCCCGCCCGGCCCGATCGGGGTCGCGTGCGGGACGACCCGCGCCCCGTCCGGCACCCGGATCCGGTGGCCCGGCTTCAGGAAGGGCGCACCGAACACGATGTGGTGGCCCCACATGGCGTCCAGCTCGACATCGGACTCGTTCGCCAGCTCCTCCTCGACGACCAGCTCGGCGACGCCCGAGACCATCCGGAACGTCTTGACCACCCGCAGGGGCATCCGGTGCGCGCGCACACTGAGCCGGACGGCGACCTCCTGCTCGTCGTCGGCGACGACCTCCGCGTCCCACGGCAGCCCGGCGACCTCGCCGTGCTGGGCGAAACGGGCGCCCCGGTAGACGCTCGGCGCGCCGCCGTTCGGCAGGACCTCCTGCCAGCCGCCCTCGTAGCGGTCGAGAAACACCGCGACGTCGTCGGACGCGCCGTCCCCCGGGGCGCGCAGCCCGTCGGGCGAGAGCCACACGAAGTCCGTGTCGGACGGCTTGTGGAGGAACTCGACGACGTCGCCGCCCTTGCCGGCCAGGACGACCACGCGCAGCAGCTCGTTCTCCAGCACGAAGGCCCGCAGGCCCGCCAGCGCGATCTCCCGCAGGCGGACGCCCCAGTTCCGCATCACGTCCAGCTCTCGGCGCCCCGGAAGGCGAAGTGCTCCCCCGCCGCGTACCGGGGCCGCGGCCGGTACTCGTTCACTCCCGGCTCGCCCCGCAGGTGCAGCGCCGACGGGAACGGCGACGGCTCCGCGGTGATCTTCGTGGACGTCGGAATGTACCGGATCGTCAGCCCGCACCGCCGGTACGGCGACTCGTTGGCGTTGCTCCCGTGCATGATGTTCGGGTGGTGGACCTCGACGTCACCCGGCTCCAGCACCAGGTCGACGGCCTCGCGCTCGTCCACCTCCCGCGCGCTCTCGACCCCGAACACCGCCTCGACGTCGTCGCGCTCCCGGACGTCGTGCAGCCCGCCGCGGTGGCTGCCCGGGATGACCCGCAGGCAGCCGTTCTCCGGCGTCGAGCGGTCGACGGCCAGCCACAGCGTGACCACCCGCATCGGTTCGAGCGGCCAGAACGAGCCGTCCTGGTGCCAGAGCACCGCCTTCCCGGTGTACGGCGGCTTCGAGATGTACGCCGACGCGAACAGCGCGATGTCGGGCCCCACGAACCGCTCCGCGACGTCGAGCAGCCGGTCGTCCGACACGAGCCGCACCCAGAACGGGTCCTCGGCCACGAGTTCCGTCGACAGGTCCTCGCCGCCCTTCTCCGGGTGACGCTCCTGCAACCAGCGGACGTGCTCGTCCGCCTCGGCGATCAGCTCGGCGTCCAGCACGTTCCGGAAGATCGCGTAGCCGTCCGTCTCGTAGCGCTGCATCGGATCCATCGGGCCCCTCCATGGCGTGTGAATCACGGCACATGAAGTCTTAGTCATCAGATCACTTGTTGTCTAGATGTATCGTCGCCCCATCACAGACGGGAGCCGCCATGCAGAACATCCGCGTCGCGCTGATCGGCGAGTGCATGATCGAACTGAGCCACCTCGACCCGGACCGGCTGGCGCTCGGCTACGCCGGCGACGCCTTCAACGTGGCCGCCTACTTGGCCCGCTCCGCCCCCGTCGACGTCCAGTTCGTCACGGCCGTCGGCGACGACCCCTACAGCGCCGAGATGCGCGCCGCCTGGGCCGACCGCAACGTCGGCTCGGCCCTCACCCGCGTGATCCCGAACGGCCGTCCCGGCCTCTACCTCATCCGCACCGACGACCGCGGCGAGCGCACGTTCCACTACTACCGGTCGCAGTCCGCCGCCCGCGCCCTCTTCGGCCCCGGCCACCCCGACGCCCTCGACGACGCCCTCGCCGACCACGACGTCGTCTACCTCTCGGGCATCACCCTGTCGATCCTCACCACGTCCGCCCGCGCCCGCCTCCTCGCCGTCCTGGACGAGACCCGCCGCCGCGGCGGCGGGTCTCGTCCAGGACGGCGAGGAGGCGGGCGCGGGCGGACGTGGTGAGGATCGAC
>NZ_QHJN01000074.1:0-36880 GCF_003947565.1 Actinomadura sp. WAC 06369
GTCTTGCCGACGCCGGGCTCGCCCACCAGGACGGGGTTGTTCTTGGTACGGCGGGGCCGCCCCTCCACCACCCCCCCGGTCTTCTTCGCCCCGCCCCTGCCCCGGCCGCGCCTGCCCTCCCGCCCCCCCTGCCTCCGGCTGCCGCCCCGCCCGTCCCACCCGCCCCGACGGCGAGCCATTCGCCGTATTGTCGGCCTCCGGGGGTACCCTCGTGCCGAATGTCCTACCCCCGAGGAGCACACGCACGTTGACCGCCGCGACCGCCGAAGTGACGACCGAAGACCCGCACGGCTACTCCGCCCGGCACCTCTCGGTGCTGGAGGGGCTGGAGGCCGTGCGCAAGCGACCCGGCATGTACATCGGGTCGACCGACAGCCGCGGCCTCGCCCACTGCCTGTGGGAGATCGTCGACAACTGCGTGGACGAGGCGCTGGCCGGGTACTGCACCCACATCAGCGTGACGATGCGCGCCGACGGCTCCTTCGAGGTGGCCGACGACGGCCGCGGCATCCCCGTCGACCTGGAACCCAAGACCGGCCTGCCGGGCGTCGAGCTGGTCATGACCCGCCTGCACGCCGGCGGCAAGTTCGGCGGCGTGTCCTACACCGCGTCCGGCGGCCTGCACGGCGTGGGCGCGTCCGTCGTGAACGCCCTGTCGGCCCGGCTCGACGTCGAGGTCGACCGCTACGGCCACACCCACGCGATCAGCTTCCGGCGCGGGCTGCCCGGCGAGTTCGCCGACGACGGGCGGCCGAACGCGCGCTTCAAGAAGAAGTCCGGGATGCGGCAGACCGCGAAGGTCGCCGAGAACGTCACCGGTACCCGTGTCCGGTTCTGGCCAGATCTGCAGATCTTCCTCAAGGACGCCACCGTCGAGCGCGACCTGGTCATGGACCGGATGCGGCAGACGGCGTTCCTCATCCCCGGCCTGGCGATCGACGTCCGCGACGAGCGCGGCGACGAGGTCGTCGAGGAGACGTTCCGGTTCGACGGGGGCATCGGCGAGTTCTGCACCTACCTGGCCAAGGACGCCCCGCTCATCGACGTCCTGCGCCTGCAGGGCCGCGGCCACTTCACCGAGACCGTCCCCGTCCTGGACGAGCAGGGCCACCTCACCCCGACCGACGTGGAGCGCGACCTGGAGGTCGACATCGCGCTGCGCTGGGGGAGCGGCTACGACGGCGCCACCCGCTCGTTCGTCAACGTGATCGCCACCCCCAAGGGCGGCACCCACGTGCGGGGGTTCGAGAAGGCCGTGGTCAAGGTCATCAACGACCAGCTGCGGGCCGCCCGGCTGCTGAAGAACGGCGACGAGGACGTCATCCGCGACGACGTCCAGGAGGGGCTGACGGCCGTCGTCACGGTCCGGCTGCCCGAGCCGCAGTTCGAGGGGCAGACCAAGGAGATCCTCGGCACCTCCGCCGCGACCCGCATCGTCTCCAAGGTCGTCGACCGCGAGCTGCGGGCGATCTTCGAGAACCCGCCGCGCGCGCAGAAGCAGGCGCTCCGGGCCGTCCTCGAGAAGATCGTCGGCGCGGCGAAGACCCGCATCGCGGCCCGCACGCAGCGCGACAACCAGCGCCGCAAGAACGCCCTGGAGAACTCGGCGCTCCCGGCCAAGC
Organism: Actinomadura sp. WAC 06369; assembly: GCF_003947565.1. NCBI lineage: Bacteria > Bacillati > Actinomycetota > Actinomycetes > Streptosporangiales > Thermomonosporaceae > Actinomadura > Actinomadura sp. WAC 06369. The sequence goes on from NZ_QHJN01000074.1 coordinate 1,623, forward strand.
TCGTCGACTGCCGGACGACGGACGACCGCAGCGAGCTGTTCATCGTCGAGGGCGACTCCGCGCTCGGCACCGCCAAGCTCGCCCGCGACTCCGAGTTCCAGGCGCTGCTGCCGATCCGCGGCAAGATCCTGAACGTGCAGAAGGCGTCCGTCGCCGACATGCTGAAGAACGCCGAGTGCGCGGCGATCATCCAGGTGATCGGCGCCGGCTCCGGCCGCACGTTCGACATCGAGGCGTCCCGGTACGGGCGGATCATCCTGATGGCGGACGCCGACGTCGACGGCTCCCACATCCGGACGCTGCTGCTGACGCTGCTCTACCGGTACATGCGGCCGATGCTGGAGGAGGGCCGCGTCTACGCGGCCGTCCCGCCGCTGCACCGCATCGAGCTGGTCAAGCCGCGCAAGGGCCAGGAGAAGTACGTCTACTGCTACAGCGACGCGGAGCTGCGGCAGAAGCTCGTCGAGTTCGAGCGCAAGGGCCGCCGCTGGAAGGAGCCCGTCCAGCGGTACAAGGGCCTCGGCGAGATGGACGCCGACCAGCTCGCGGAGACCACGATGGACCCGCGGCACCGCATCCTGCGCCGCATCCGCGTCGAGAACGCCGAGGAGGCCGCGCAGACGTTCGACCTGCTGATGGGCAGCGACGTCGCGCCGCGGCGGGCGTTCATCACCGCGGGCGCGTCCCAGCTGGACGCCGAGCGCATCGACGTCTGATCCGCGCCGGCCGGCGGATCGAGGAACGGCGGGGAGCCCGGGGCCGGTCGCGGCCCCGGGCTCGCGGCGTCAGCCGCCGATGCGGAGGTTCTTCAGCCGCTGCACCGGGTCCGCGGGCTGCGCGGGGGCCGAGTCGTAGGTGGCCAGGGCCAGGTAGGTGTCGAACGCCGCGGTGTTGTTCCCGGACGCCGACGGCAGCCCGGCCAGGGCGTCGGTGATCGGCCCGAGCAGCCAGCACCCGGACGTCTTCGGCACCGCGAACGCCGAGTCGCCGGCCGGCGCGCGCAGGATGGTCGGCCGCTCGTACGGGTTGCCGGGGTCGCCCGGGTCCACGACCTCCAGCCCGGTGACGTCCACCCCGAGGTCGAGCTTCAGCGGGTCCTGGTCGGATCCGATCGCGCAGCCCTGCGGCGCGAGCGTGTTGAGGATGCCGATCTTCATGTCGAGGGTGACCTTCGGCAGCTGGAAGCTGAAGCCGCCGACGTACTCCGGCTTCACCTCGATCTTGACGAGCGGCCAGTCCTCGATCGCGGGGATCGGGTAGCCGAGCAGCCCGAACACACCGCCCGGAATCTTCATCGGCTTACCGGTGAGCTGCACGCTCGTGAACTCCAAGGGAGCGCTCACGGAGGTCTGGGTCGCCTGGGCGACGATCCGCATCTCCTCGCTGATCTCCTGGGTGATGCCGCCGAGCTTCATCGACCCGCCCGCCACGACGATGACCATGCAGGTGGCGAGGGCGGGGTCCTGCCCGGCCGGCAGGGGCGGGCACTCGGAGGTGAAGTCGATCGAAGGGGCCGTCGCCGCCGGGGCCGCGGGAGCCGCCGGAGCGGCCTGCGCGGGCGGCGCGGCCAGGGCGATGCCGAGCGGAGCCGCCATCAGGGCGGAGAGGAGTCGTTTCTTCAAGGCTGTTCGTCGGCCTTCCGTGGGGGATTGGAGCGATCCAGTCGCTACTGGACCATTGATTCAAAAACCTGAAAGTTTCTCGAACAAGATCGCCGACGTGGCCGCATCCGGCCATGTCGGTATCCGGTCATGTCGGCCTCCACCCGGCGGTGGACGCCGCGGTCCAGCCGTGCGCCGATGGTCACCGCCGTCCGGAACGCCTAGCGTCGTGCTCATGGACGAGTCCGTGAACTGCGGCGGTGCGGCCCGGCGCTTCGACCGGGCCGCCCGGCTGCTCGTCGTCGGCGGCCTCATCGGCTGGGGGGTGGGCTCCTACGTCTACCGCCTCTTCACCACCGACCCGGCGCCCGGCCTCCACGGCGCGGGGATCGCCGTCCTGCTGCTCAACATCGCCCTGTTCGCCCTGCTGATCTGCGGCCTGCGCGGCCGGCGGGACGCGGCCGCGGGCGCGCGCCGGCCGCTGATCCCCTGCCTGGTGGCGGCCTTCCCGGTCGCGGCCGCGCTGTTCGTCGTCAACCCGGACTACGACGGCGCCTTCTACCTGTGCATGCCCGCGCTCTGGGCGCTGAGCATGCGGATGCCCCTGTACTGGGGGCTGGCGAGCGGAGCGCTCCTCGCCGCCGCCGTCGCGGCCCTCGGGCACCTCGTCGGGGACGGCGCCGACCTCGGCCTGCTGATCGCGTTCACCGGGATCGTCCTCGGCGGCGTCGCCACCCGGCAGGGCATGGCCGCCCAGCAGGCCGTCCGCCGCGCCGAGGCCGCGAACGCCGTGCTCGCCGAACGGTCCCGGATCGCCCGCGAGATCCACGACATCCTCGCGCACTCGCTGTCCGCCCAGGTCGTCCACCTGGAGGGGGCGCGGCTGCTGCTCTCCCGGGACGGCGACCGCGTGCAGGCCCTCGACCGCGTCGAGCGCGCCCGCGACCTGGCGCGCACCGGCCTCGAGGAGACCCGCCGCGCCCTCGCCACCCTCCGCGGCGACGTCCCCGAACCCCGCGAGGTGATCGCCGAACTCGCCGAGGACTTCTACGTGTCCACCGGCCGTCCCTGCGACGTCCAGGTCACGGGCGCGGTCCGCGAACTGTCCCCGCAGGCCGGGCTCACCGTCGTCCGGACGGCGCAGGAGGCGCTCACGAACGTCCGCAAGCACGCTCCGGGCGCGCGCGCACACGTCTCGCTGCGCTACCTGAAGGACATCGTGGAACTGGAAGTAACGGACACCGGCGGAACGGAGCCCGGCCTACACTTGGGCGGCGGCGGATACGGCCTTGTGGGGATGCGCGAACGCGCGGAACTCATCGACGGAACCCTCGAGACGGGCCCGGACGGACCGGGCTTCCGGGTCGCCCTCCGCCTTCCGGTGGGATGAGGGAGCGGTGAGCAGCACCAGAATCCTGGTCGTGGACGACCAGACCGTGGTCCGCGAGGGGCTGGTCCTCCTCCTGGAACTCCTTCCCGGCATCGAGGTCGCCGGCTCCGCCGCGGACGGCGAGCAGGCCCTCGCGATGGTCGCCGAGAAGCGCCCCCACGTCGTCCTCATGGACCTGCGCATGCCGCGCATGGACGGCGTCGAGGCGACGCGCCGCATCCGGGCGGAGCACCCGGACACCGAGGTCGTCGTCCTCACCACCTACGCCGACGACGAGTCGATCTTCGCCGCGCTGCGCGCCGGCGCCCGCGGCTACCTCACCAAGGACGCCGGCGCCGACGAGATCGCGCAGGCCGTCGCGGCCGTCCGGGACGGCGCCGCCCAGCTCGACCCGTCCGTCCAGCGGCGGCTCATCGAGGCGGTCGCGGCCGGCGACCGCCCGCGGGCGTCCGGCACCGGCCTCCCCGACGGCCTCACCCGCCGCGAGGGCGAGGTGCTCGCCCTCATCGCCCGGGGCCGGTCCAACGCCGAGATCGCCGGCGACCTGTTCATCAGCGAGGCCACCGTGAAGACCCACATCAACAACCTGTTCGCGAAGGCGAACCTGCGCGACCGCGCCCAGGCGGTCTCCTACGCCTTCAAGCACGGCCTCGCCGACTGACCACACCGCCGTAACTCGGGCCGGTGTAACTCAGGCCGTGTAACTCGGGTTTTGTAACTCGAATGGTGTAATCCGGGCCGCGCGGAACGGCGGTGTCCGCCCACCGGGAACGGCCGGCGGCGGGCGACCCATCGCTTGCTAACCTCCCGCCATGCCCTCTCAAGAGCAGATGAAGGCCGCGCTCCAGCGCTACGTGGACGGCTTCAACGCCGGCGACCCGGCCGCCGTCGTGGCCCTCTTCGCCGACGACGCCACGGTCGAGGACCCGGTCGGCAACGCGCCCCTCACCGGGCGGGACGCGATCGCCGAGTTCTACGCGAACTCCGTCGCGGCCGGCGCCAAGCTCTCCCTGGACGGACCGATCCGCGGCTCGCACGGCAACGCCGCGGCCATGGCCTTCACCGTGGAGATGCCGGACCTGCGCATCCGCGTCATCGACGTGATGACGTTCGACGACGACGGCAAGATCAAGACGATGCGGGCGCACTGGGGCCCGACCGACGTCGAGTCCTGACCGCCGGGCCGGGTCAGCCGGACCGTCCCGCCCGAGGGACGAACCGGACGAACGGGGTTCGTTCGCCGACGGCGCGGAAGTCGTCCGCGCTGCCGTCGACGGCGTAGCCCATGATCGCGCAGAGGCGCCGGGCGGTCCGCGGGTACCGCGGCCCGTACCGGGCCATCAGCTCCGCGCCCTCCTCCCGCGGCATCGGCACCGCGGTGACCGGGACGACGCGCCGCCCCACCTGCACCGTGACGTCCGGTGTCTGCAGGACGTTGCGGTACCAGTCGGCCCGGACGCCGAACCCGGACGCCGCCACGTACCCGTCCGGGCCGCTCTCGATGACCTCGATCACCGCCCGGCGCGGCATGCCCGACGTGCGGCCGATGTGGGTGAGCAGCATGATCCGCGGCGGCATGAGCACGCCGAGCCGCCACCGGTAGAAGTGGATCGGCAGGCGCCACAGCAGGCGGCGCACGCCCGACGGCGGTGCGGGCGTCTTGACGATCTCCACGCGAGACCTCCGTGTTGGTCGTTTGCTTAACTTTAAGCGCTTGACCAATCTAGGGCGGACGCGCCGCTTCCGCCAGTGATCCCGCGCGGGCTCACGGGCCGCAGATGCCCGGCGCCTTGCCGATCATGGCCGGGTCCTCGGCGATGTCGAGCAGCGCCATCGCGTAGTCGGTGCGCGAGAGCTGCGGCGCGCCGCCCGTCGCGTTGTCCTCGAAGTCGATGTGGACGCGTCCGGCCGGCGGCTTGTCGGTGAGCCGCGTGCCCCGCGCGATGCTCCAGTCGAGCCCGCTGACCTGGAGCATGCCCTCCGCCCGCGCGAGGTCCGCGTACGCCCGGCGCAGCAGGATCCACGCCAGCCCGACCGCGAGGCGCGGGCGGGTCGCGGGCACCGAGCGGCTGCTCGTCATCACCAGGCGCCGCACCCCCTCCTCGTGCATCGCGGTGATGAGCGTGCTCGCGATGCCGCTGCCGCCGACCGCCGCGATCACCGCGTCCTGCCCCCGCACGGCGTCGCGCACGGCGGCCGGGTCGTGCGCGTCGCCGCGATGGACGCCCGCGAGCGCCACGCCTCCGGGGAGGTGTTCGGGACGCCGGGCGAACGCGGTGATCCGGTGCCCCCGGCCGACCCCCTGCGTCAGCACGTGGACGCCCGTCCGCCCCGTCGAGCCGATGACCAGGATCCGCATCATGATGCCTCTCTCCATAGTGCAACGTGCTCTATAGTGAGACGCACTTCGCTATAGTGCAAGCCGCACTACGAAAGGAGGCGCATGGCCCGGCGCGCCGATCTGGTCGGCCTGACGGTGCTCGCCCTGCTCACGGTCCGGGCGAGCCACCCGTACGAGCTGCACAGGCTGATCGTCGATACCCACAAGGACTACGTGACGGGCCTGCCCAGGAGCCTGTACCACGCGGTCGACCGGCTCGCCGGCGAGGAGCTGATCGCGCCGGTCGAGACGGTCCGGGAGGGGCGGCGGCCGGAACGCACCGTCTACGAGATCACCGACCGGGGCCGCCGCGAGCTGGCGACGCGGCTCCGGGAGCTGCTCGAGACGCCGGGGCCCGACCGCCGCACCTTCACCGCGGCCGTCTCGCTCATCGGCGTCCTCCCGCTGGCCGACGCGCTGACGTCGCTGCGCACCAGGGCGGCGGCGCTCGAGGAGTCGCTGGCCGAGACGGACGGCCACCTGGCCGCCGTCCGCGAGTGCGGCCTCCCCGACCTCCTGACGATCGAGCTCGACTACGAGCGGACGGTGGTCGGGGCCGAGCTCGGCTGGCTGCGGGCGCTCGTCGCGCGCCTGGCGTCCGGCGAACTCGACTGGGCGAGCCCCACGGACGCGGACCTGCTGCGGCAGATGCTCGGCGAGCAGTGAGAAGCGGCCGCCGAGGTGCACCGACACCCCGACGGCCGCCCCTCCGATCAAGCCCCCGCCCCGCCCGGAAAGGCGCGGCGGGTTCGCCGTTCGGTGAGAGGGGGAGGGTGGTGAGGAGGGTCGCCACCTCGTCGGCTCGGAAGATGAAGCCGGCGTGGGACGTGTCGAGGGTGCGGACGTCGTACGGGTTGTCGGGGGTCTGGTTGCCGACCCCCGTGATGGTGGTCCCGCCGAGGCTGGCGCCGACGAGCACGACCGGCCCGTGCTCCGCGAGGCGGCGGACGACGGCGAAGCTGCGGCGGCGGGCCGCGGCGCCGAGGCGTGGTTCCCCGCCCGTGAACGGCGGGGCGCTCCGTCTCAGACGGTGCGAAGCCGGATGAAGCAGACCATGATCACGAGGCTGGCAGGCACCGCCGCCCGCGGTGGTGACGGCCCGGGCGGGGTGTTGCTCGGATCACCTGGCACGGGGCCTCCGGCCCGCTCGGTCTGCGGCTATAACGAAAGCAGGGCGACGATTCGCGCACCGATCGTCGGGAGGCCCCGTGTTCGGCGGACCCGCCGGAGAGGCCGGCGGCGGGACGGACACCGAGGAGGACCGCATGCCCATCAGACGACCGTCCTTCCTGCCCTCGCTGGACGAGCTGGAGCGGCGGGCCCAGGACCGTTCGGCGCACCGCAACCCGCCCGGCTCGCAGTTCGATCACCCCACGGCCAAGTACGTCCTCATCGCGGTTCTCGTCGTGACCGTGCTGGCGCACGTCATCGGGGGCATCGTGTTCGCGGTCGTCGGCTTCTGACGTCAGTCGGGCAGGTCGTCCGCGCGGGCGGCGACCAGGCCGAACATGTCGCCGATCGCGGTCAGCGCGGCGGTGTGCAGGACGTCCGCCGGCAGCGGCGCGCCGTCCGGGCCCGCGAGCGGACGGGACGCGCACGCCTCGGCCACGACGGTGGGCCGGTAGCCGAGGTAGAACGCGCCCTGGGCCGTGGACTGGACGCACATGTGCGTCATGAACCCCGCCAGGATCAGGTCCGGTCCGGTGCCGAGGCGCCGCAGCACGTCCTGGAGTCCGGTCTGGTGGAAGGAGTCCGGGAAGCGCTTCACCACGACCGGCTCGCCGTCCCGGGGCGCGACCGGCGGCGCGACCCGGCCGCTCTCGGCGCGGACGTCGTACGGGCTGCCCTCGCCGCCGTCGTGGACCACGTGGACGACCGGGATCCCGGCGGCGCGGGCGCGCTCCAGGAGGCGGGATGCGGCGGCCAGCGCGCGGTCGGCGTCCGGCAGCGCCATCACGCCGGTGCGGTAGGTGTTCTGGAAGTCGATCAGGACCAGGGTCCCGGACGACAGCGCCGGCAGGGCGCCGTCGAGGCCGATCACGTCGCGCAGGGTCGTCGAAACGGACACGTGTGCTCCTTCGGAGGGCAGGGGCGACCACCGGCCGGACGGCCGGGGCGTGCGGGGAAAGATCAGGCGGCGACGCGGAAGCGGCGCCGGTAGGCGGCGGGGGTGGTGCCGAGCCGCCGCCGGAACGCCCGGTGCAGCGTCTCCGCCGAGCCCAGCCCGCACGCGGCGGCGACCCGGTCGAGCGGCTCGTCGGTGCCCTCCAGCAGGCGCCGGGCCTCCTCCACCCGCGCGGCCTCGACGTAGGCGGCGGGAGTGCGCCCGGTCTCCCTGCGGAACACCCGTGCGAAGTGCCGTTCGCTCAGGCACATCCGGTCGGCGAGGGCGGCCGCGGACAGGTCGGCGGTGAGGTTCGCGGTGATCCACGCGCGCAGCTCGTCGAGGTCGCGGCGCCCGGCGGGGGCCTCCCACAGCGGGACGCTGAACTGGCTCTGCCCGCCCTGCCGCTTCAGATACATGACGAGCTGCCGCGCGACGGCGAGCGCGACCCGCTCCCCGTGGTCCTCGGCGACGAGGGCGAGCGCGAGGTCCATGCAGGCGCTGATGCCCGCGCCCGTCCACACGTCGCCCGACCGGACGTAGACCGGGTCGGGGTCGACGGTGACGTCGGGGTGGTCGGCGGCCAGCCGGTCGGCGGTGGCCCAGTGCGTGGTGGCGGTGCGGCCCGCCAGCAGCCCGGCGGCGGCGAGCAGGTGCGCGCCGACGCACACCGAGGCGACGCGGCGGGCGTGCTCGGCGGTCTCGGCGATCCAGGCGACCAGGTCGGGGTCGATCACCGGCGCGCCCGCGGCGTCCAGCGCGCCGGGCACGAGGAGGGTGTCGACCCGGTCGCCGACCTCGGCGAACGTCAGGTCGGTCGCGACCCGCACCCCGGCGGCGGTGCGCACCGTCCCGCCGTCGGCCCCGGCGAGCAGCACCTGGTACGGCATCCCGGGCAGTTCCCGCCCGGCGACGGCGAACACCTCGGCGGGCCCGGTGACGTCGAGGAGGTCGACGCCGGGGAACACGGCGATCACGACACGGTGCGGAGCGGACATGCCTTCATTGTCGCCGCCCGGTGCGGGCGGCCGCCATGACGGGCTCCTGTCACATCCGGACGCCGCTCACCCGGTCGGCGTGCCGATGCGGAGCCGGTTGCCGTCCGGGTCGCGCAGCTCGACCTCGCGCGCCCACGGGGCGTCCGCGACCTCCGCGCCGAACTCGGCGGCGACGGCGTCGACGTCGCGGACGCGCAGGTAGACCAGGGTGTCGGGACGGGCGTCGCCCTCGTGCTCCGACAGGAACAGCCGGACGTCTCCCCGCGCGACCTCGACGAACGCGGGGAGGCGCGGCTCGAAGCGGTGCTCCCAGCGCAGGGTGAAGCCGAGCCGCTCGTACCATCCGACGGCGGCGGCGGCGTCCGCGACGCGGAGGATGGGGATGACTTCCTCGTCCATGGGGTCATCGTCGCAGACGGCGCGGGGGGCCGGGGCCGGGCGGGCCGCCCGGCCCCGGGCCGTCACTCCGCGGCGTCCGCGGGCGGCGGGCCCAGCGGCCCGCTGATCGTGGTGATCGTCGTGTCGAGCGGGTCGCCGGAGCCGTCGCGGCGGCCCAACGGCGCGTTGAGGGTGGCCGGTTTGCCGTTGGGGCCCGCGGCGCGCAGCGGCGTCGGGGCCGCCCACGCCTGCAGCAGGACGTCCTCGCCCTTCAGGAAGCGGTGCGACCGGACGCCGCCGGTGGCGCGGCCCTTCGACGGGAAGTCGGCGAAGTCGGCGATCTTGATCGCGCCGCTCTCGGTGCCCGGCAGCGCCTCGGACGACCCGGACACCGTGATCACCCGGGCCTCGCGGGCCGGGTCGATCGCGCCGAACCACAGGACCCGCGCGCCGGCCCCCAGCTTGATGCCCGCCATGCCGCCGGCCATCCGGCCCTGCGGGCGGACGAGCGACGCCGCGTAGTGCAGGAGCTGCGCGTCGTTCGTGATGAAGACGAGGTGGTCGTCTTCGGATTGCAGCTGGACGGCGCCCACGACGCGGTCGTCGTCCTTGAGCGTGATGACCTCGAACTCCTCGCGGTTGTGCGGGAAGTCGGGGACGACCCGTTTGACGACGCCCTGCACCGTGCCGAGGGCGAGGCCCCCGCCGGCCTCGTTCACGGCCGCGACGCCGACGATCGTCTCGTCCGGTTCGAGGTCGACGTACTCGGTCGCGGGCGCGCCGCCCGCCAGGGACGGGGGCGCCGCGGTGGGCGGCAGGACCGGGAGGTCCACCACCTCGATGCGGATCATCCGCCCGAGGTTCGTCACCGCCCCGATCTGCCCCCGGACGGTCGAGGGGACGGCGGAGAGCAGGACGTCGTGCTGCGCGCGGGGGCCGCTGTCGGGCAGCGGGGACGCGTCGTGGGTGCGGGCGAGCAGCCCCGTGGACGACAGCAGCACGAGGCACGGGTCGTCCGCGACCTGCAGCGGGACGGCCGCGGCGGACGTCTGGCCGGACGCCTCGAGCAGCACCGTGCGGCGCGGCGTCGAGTACTCCTTCGCGACCTCGCCGAGCTCCCGGGAGACGAGGTTGCGGAGTTTGCGCTCGGACTCCAGGATCGCCGTCAGCTTCGCGATCTCCTTCGCGAGCTGCTCCTTCTCCTTCTCGAGCTCGAGCCGGTCGAAGCGGGTCAGCCGGCGGAGCGGCGTGTCGAGGATGTACTGCGCCTGGATCTCCGACAGCTCGAAGGCGTCCATCAGGTGCCGCTTGGCCTGCGCGGCGTCGTCGCTCTCCCGGATGATCCGGATGACCTCGTCGATGTTGAGCAGGGCGACCAGCAGGCCGTCGACGAGGTGGAGGCGGTCCTCGCGCTTCTTGCGGCGGAACTGCGAGCGGCGCCGGACGACGTCGATGCGGTGGTCGATGTAGACCTGCAGGAGGTCGCGGAGGCCGAGGGTGCGGGGCTGCCCGTCGACCAGGGCGACGTTGTTGATGCCGAAGGTCTCCTCCATCGGCGTCAGCTTGTACAGGTCGGCGAGGACGGCCTCGGGGTTGAAGCCGTTCTTGATCTCGATGACCAGGCGGAGGCCGACGGTGCGGTCGGTGAGGTCCTTCAGGTCGGCGATGCCCTGCAGCTTCTTGGCGTTGACCAGTTCCTTGATCTTCGCCTTGACGCGCTCCGGCCCGACGGCGTACGGCAGCTCGCTGACGATGATGCCCTTGCGGCGCGGCGTGACGTTCTCGATGGTCGTGGTGGCGCGGGTGCGGAAGGTGCCGCGGCCCTTCTCGTAGGCGTCGCGGACGCCGTCCAGCCCGACGATCTTGCCGCCGGTGGGCAGGTCGGGGCCGGGGACGAACTTCATGAGCTCGTCGAGGGTCGCGTCGGGGTGGTCGATGAGGTGCCGGGCGGCGGCGACGACCTCGCCGAGGTTGTGCGGCGCCATGTTGGTGGCCATCCCGACCGCGATGCCGGACGCGCCGTTGACCAGCAGGTTCGGGAACGCCGCGGGCAGGACCTCGGGCTCCTGCTCCTGGCCGTCGTAGTTGGGCCGGAACTCGACGGTGTCCTCGTCGATGGACCCGACCATCAGCATGGCCTCGCGGGTCATGCGCGCCTCGGTGTACCGCATGGCGGCGGGCATGTCGTCGCCGCCGAGCGACCCGAAGTTGCCGTGCCCGTCGACGAGCGGCATCCGCATGGCCCAGCGCTGCGCCATCCGCACCATCGCGTCGTAGATCGCGCTGTCGCCGTGCGGGTGCAGCTTGCCCATGACCTCGCCGACGACGCGGGCGCACTTGACGTGCCCGCGGTCGGGACGCAGCCCCATCTCGTTCATCGAGTAGAGGATGCGGCGCTGCACGGGCTTGAGCCCGTCGCGCGCGTCCGGGAGCGCCCGCTGGTAGATGACCGAGTAGGCGTACTCGAGGAAGCTGCCGCGCATCTCCTCGGAGACATCGACGTCGACGATGTTCTCTTCGAAGTCCGGCGGCGGGGGAGGGGCTTGGGATCCGCGTCGTGCCATGCGCCTTATTGTGGCCGGTCCCAGGGACAGTTGTGCACATGCCACCCGGGCGCCGTCCGCGGAAGGCGGACATCCCGGCCGGCGTCCGCCCCGGGACGAGCCGTGCCCGTGCAGGTCGGTACGGAATCCGCCGGTTCTCCGGGTATGCGGGCGGGCGGCGGTAGGTTGGGGCGGCTGACACGGACCGCGAGGAGGACGCTTCGTGAGCGGACTGGCCGACTTCCAGAACTCGATCTACTTGCAGGGGCTCGGTGACGTCACTCCCACCCTCCCCACGGACCTCACGAAACTGGAGGCCCGCGCAGAGCGCGCGCTGTCGGCCCAAGCGTTCGGGTACGTCGCGGGTTCGGCCGGGAGCGAGGCGACCGCGCGCGCCAACCGGGCCGCGTTCGACCGCCACAGGATCGTCCCCAGAATGCTCCGGGACGTCGCGGAGCGCGACCTGTCGGTGACCGTGCTCGGCACCGCGATGCCGTCGCCCGTGCTGCTCGGCCCCATCGGCGTCCTGTCCATCCTGCACCCCGACGGGGAACTGGCGGTGGCGCGCGCGGCGGCCGCCGAGGGCGTCCCGATGGTGCTGAGCACGGCGGCGTCCCACTCCATCGAGGAGGTCGCCGAGGCCGGGGGCGAGGGGCCGCGCTGGTACCAGCTGTACTGGCCCAAGGACCGCGACCTCGCCGCCAGCTTCCTCGAGCGGGCCGCGGCCGCCGGGTACACCGCCCTGGTCGTCACCCTCGACACGTTCACGATGGCGTGGCGGCCCCGCGACCTCGACCAGGCGTACCTGCCCTTCCTGCGCGGCATCGGCGTCGCGAACTACTTCAGCGACCCCGTCTTCCAGCGGGCGGTCGGCGGGCCCGTCACCGACGCCAACCGCGACACCGCGCTGCTGCACTGGGTCGCGAACTTCGGGAACCCGTCGCTGACCTGGGACGACCTGGCGTTCCTCCGCGAGCACTGGGACGGCCCGATCGCCCTCAAGGGCATCCAGCACCCCGACGACGCCCGGCGGGCCGCGGACGCGGGCATGGACGGCGTCATCGTCTCCAACCACGGCGGACGGCAGGTGGACGGGGCGATCGCGTCGCTGGACGCCCTCCCCGGCGTCGTCGAGGCCGTCGGCGACCGGACGACCGTGCTGTTCGACAGCGGGATCCGCACGGGCGCCGACGCGGTGAAGGCGCTCGCGCTCGGCGCGCGGGCCGTCCTGCTCGCGCGCCCGTACGCCTACGGGCTCGCGCTGGGAGGGCAGGCCGGCGTCCAGCACGTCCTGCGCTGCTTCCAGGCGGAGATGGAGCTGACGATGGCCCTGGCCGGGATCGCCCGGCCGGACGAACTCGTCCGGGAGGTCCTCGCCGGCGCGTGACGGCGGCCGTCTGACATTTGTCACGGGCGACCGGTGCGTTCCTCACCGCCGATTGCTGATGCCCGTGACTGCACGTCCGCGCGCGGCGCGGGAAGCATGGACGGCATGAAGGCACCCGTGATCGAGGTACGCGACCTGGAACTCGGCGGCGGCGCGCGCGGCGGCGTGCGGGACGTCGCGTTCACCGTGGCGTCCGGCGAGGTCTACGCGGTGCTCGGCCGGTACGGCGCGGGCAAGACGACGCTGCTGGAGGTGCTCGCCGGGCTGCGGCGGCCCGCCGCGGGGACCGTCCGCGTGCGCGGCGCCGACCCGTACGCCGACCGGGACGCCGCGCGCAGCGGGACCGTCTGGCGCGACGGCGGCCTGTTCCCCGGGCTGACGGTCGCCGAGGTCGTCGACACGTGGCGCCGCTGGACGCTCGACCCGCTCGCCCGCGGGGACGTCCTCGACCGCGTCGGCCTCGGGGACGCCGCCGGGGTGCGGTTCGAGCGGCTCGCGCAGGGGCAGCGGCGGCGGCTGGACCTGGCGCTCGCCCTCGTCGGCCGGTCCGACCTGCTGCTGCTGGACGAGCCCACCGCCGGCCTCGACGACGGCCCGGCCCGCGAGGTGCGGGCGGTGCTGCGCGACCTGGCCGCGCGCGGCACGACCGTCGTGCTCGCCACCCGCGACCCCGGCGAGGCGTGCCGCGCCGACCGGGTCGGCGTCCTCGACGAGGGGCGGCTGCTGACCGGCCGCGACTCCGCCCGCCTCTCCGGCGCCGCGTCCGGGCACTCGTCCGGCCGCTCGACCGGTCCGCGCGCGGCCTGACCCCGGCGCGTGGCCGGCACGTACGCTGGGCGCGTGCAGCCCTGGATTCCGAGGCCCACGGTGATCGCCGCGACGATCGTGGGGATGACGGTCCTCACGCTGAGCGGGTTCATGGTGCCCGCGCTGTGGAACGAGGCCGTCGGGACGCGCGACGCCGCCGCGTTCGCCGCCGGGCTCGCCGGGGTCGCGGCGGTCTTCGCCGGGTACGCCCGGCTGCTGTGGCTGAACCTGATGCGCCGCACCCGCCCCGCGCACCGGTTCGGCCTCGCCGCGATCGCCCTGGCGTGCTGGACGGCGCCGCTGCTGGGCGTCGAGCAGGGCTGGGGCAACGCGCTGCTGGTGCCGTCCGGGCTGATCGCGGTGGTGCTGCCGGTGCGCGAGGCGGTCCCGGTCGCCGCCGCCGCGACCGTCCTGACACCGGTCTATGGGACGCTGCTGGGGCTGCCCGCGCTGACCGTCCTGTACGAGGTGACGGGCGTCCCGCTGGGCGCCTTCTCCGGATACGTCACGGTCTGGCTGTTCCATGTCGTGCAGGAGCTCCGGGAGGCGCGCGCCGAGCTGGCCCGGTCGGCGGTCGGGGAGGAGCGGCAGCGGTTCGCCCGCGACCTGCACGACGTGCTCGGGCACAGCCTCCAGGCGGTCGCGCTGCGCGCCGAGGTCGCCGAGCGGTTCCTCGACCGCGACGGCGGGCGCGTCCGCAAGGAGCTCGCCGAGATCCAGCGGATGGCCCGCGACTCGGTGCGCGACGTGCGCGAGGTCGTCCGCGGCTACCGGGCGACGTCGCTGGCCGCCGAGCTGGACGGCATGTCGGCGGTGCTGCGCGCGGCGGGGATCCGGTGCGAGCCGCCCGAGGTGTCGCCCGCGCTGCCCGCCCACGTGCACGAACCGCTCGGCTGGGTGGCGCGGGAGGCCGCGACGAACGTCCTGCGGCACTCCGCCGCGACGTGGTGCGAGATCAGCGTGCGGGCGGACGGCGGCGGCGTCCGCGTCGAGATCGTCAACGACGGCGCCGGGCGGCGCTCCGCCGGGGACGGCGGCAGCGGCCTGCCGGGCCTCGCCGAGCGGATCGCCGCGGCGGGCGGCGAGTTCCGCGCCGGGCCGGGCGGCGACGGGACGTTCCGCGTCACGGCCGCGCTGCCCGCCGCGCCCGCGCCGGGCGCGGGGAAGGGAGACGCATGATCCGGGTGCTGCTGGCCGACGACCACCTCCTGATCCGGGAGGCGCTCGTCCTGCTGCTGGAGACCGAGGACGGCATCGAGGTCGCCGCCGACGTCGGGCGCGGCGACGAGGCCGTCGACCGGGCCCTCGCCCTGAAACCGGACGTCGCCGTCCTCGACATCGACATGCCGGGGCTGGACGGGCTCGCCGCGGCCGAGCGGCTGGCCCGCGACCTGCCCGGCTGTCGGCTGGTGATCGTCACCGCGCACGGCCGCCCGGGCAACCTGCGGCGCGCGATGGCCGCCGGGGTGCGCGGGTTCCTCGGCAAGGACGCGCCGGGGGCGCGGCTCGCGGAGGTGATCCGGCAGGTCGCGGACGGCGCCCGGTACATCGACCCGCAGCTCGCCGCGGACGCGCTCGCCGCCGAGGAGTGCCCGCTGACCCCGCGCGAGCTGGACGCCCTGCGCGCCGCGGCGGACGGCGCCCCGGTGTCGAAGATCGCGCGGAGCCTCGGCCTGTCGGAGGGGACGGTCCGCAACTACCTGTCGGCGGCCGTCACCAAGCTGGGCGCCGACAACCGGCACGCCGCCGTCCGCTCCGCCCGCGACCTCGGCTGGCTCTGACCCCCGCCGAACCGGACTTCGGCGGCCTCGCCGCGTACGGGCCGCCGTCACCGCCGGGCGACGACGAGGGCGCCGCGCTTGGTGACCGGGCGCGGCGTCGGCACCAGCGCGGCGGCCTCCTCCGCGGCCGCGCGGGCGACCTGCCGCGCGATCAGGTAGTCGCGGACGGCCGCGCGGTGCGGGAGCGTGAGCAGCGGGGCGTCCCAGCGCTCCACCTCGACCTCGCCGAACACCGCGCACACCAGCGCGGGCGCGTCCTCGGCGTCGAACGGGGTGCGCGGCGGCGACCAGACGGGCGCGAGTTCCGGGCTGTCGGCGCGGCTGATCGCGGACGCCAGCAGCAGCCCGCCGGGCGCCAGCACGCGCCGCGCCTCCCGCAGGGCCGGTACCGGATCGTCCAGGTGGCACAGCATGTTCACGGCCGTGACCGCGTCGAACGCGCCGTCGCGGAACGGGAGCCGCGCCGCGTCGCCGCGCACCGCCGGACCCGGGTGGGCGCGCAGCAGCGCCGCGGACGCGTCCAGGCCCACGAGCGGGAACGGCGGCGGGTCGGGCAGCGCGCCGTTCAGCGCGCCCTCCCCGCAGCCGACGTCCAGGACGCGCGACGCGCCCGCCGCCCGCAGCTTCGCGGCGACGTGGTCGTGCAGGCTGCGCGCGCCGATCAGGTACCGGCGGGTCACCCGCGCGGCGAGGCGGAAGCGCTCGGGGTCGGCGTCGTAGTCGGGCGTCACGGCCATGTCCGCAGTCTGCCCGGACCGGGACGCGCGGAAGCGTCGCCGCGCGGTCAGGACTGCGAGCGGGCGGGGGCGGGCGCGGGCGCGAGGTCGAGGGTGTCCAGCACCGAGCCGTCGGCGTCGAGCGCCTCCACCACCGGCGCGCGGCGGGCGCCCCACACGACGGCGACGTGGCCGTGCGGCGGGACGACGAGCAGCCGCTTGCCCACGCGGACGCGCGCGACCTCGGCGGACGCGCGCAGCCGGGCCTCGCTCACCCACTTGGCGCCCCACGGCAGCAGCCGGTTGGCGTTGCGGACCGTCCGGCCCGAACCGTACTTCTGCAGGTGCCGGCCCATCTCGCCGGACGACCGGCGGGCGAGGGGCTCGTCGGGCGCGGAGCCGGCGGCGCCGCCGATCTCCATCCATTCGCCGTCGCGCTGGTGGAACGTCCAGCCTTCGATGAGTGGAACGGTCCCGCCGTCGCCCCACTGGAGGAACGTGACGACGGCGATGTCGCCGTCGCGGTCGACTCCCAGGGGAAGGAAGTCCAGTCCGTCGCCGGCGGCGTGGGGGGCGGGGTCGGGCAGGCCGTCCCGCAGGAGCCGCAGGCACTCCTCGTGCACAGTGTGGTCGTACATGGTGGGGGACCTCTGATCGTGCGGGCGGGGCATTGACGCAGACGGGATTGATGCAGGCGGTCGAGCATGCGGGGGCCGCCCGGGCACCGGGTCCGCGTGCGCGGGGACCCCGGCGTCCACATCACTCTAGAGGTCCGGCTCGTCTGGTTTCATCCGTCTGGCCCACACACGTCAGCGCTTCGCAAGCGGTCCGTCACCGAATCGTTGTTCGGTGGGCGATGTGGGGGTTTGTGACGATCCTCTCCCGTCCTCTCCCGTTGTGAGGGTGGTCACGTGGAGTCGTCCCCCGATGGCGGGATGTCCGGCGGAAATGCGGTTCGCCACCCTCCTGATCGATTTGCGTCATCTGTCTTTCGCGGCTTAACTGCTGACATGACCGCCGTACGCCCGTGCCAGGAGCGCCGTCCGCAGATGACGCGGGCCCCGCGGTGTACGCGCTGCCGTCGAATGTGTGACCGCTGAGGGCCCCTGCCTGAGTCTCGCGCCCCGAAGTGAGCGAACCCCGACACCCGAGTCACGCATGATCATCGAACGCCACCTGCTGAGCCACGCCCCGTACCCGCCCGGTCTCGCCTGACCGGGCCGGTCGAGCGTCCGTCCGCAGGAGCCGGGACGCCCGCGCCCGCACACCCGCGTGCCGCGCGGCGCCGTTCGTCCCGGACCGGCACCCTCCGCACGCCTCATCCGCACGCACCGCCGCCCACCGGCGGCGCCTGTCCGCACGGGTTGATTCTCTGTGATCCAGATCGAAAAACTCCGCAAGGTCTACCGCGCCCGAGGACGCGAGGTGACCGCCGTCGACGGCGTCGACCTCACCGTCCGCGAGGGCGAGGTGTTCGGCGTGCTCGGCCGCAGCGGCGCGGGGAAGAGCACCCTGCTGCGCTGCGTCAACCTGCTGGAGCGCCCCGACTCCGGACGCGTCGTGGTCGACGGCTCGGACCTGCTCGCCCTGCGGGGGGCGGAACTGCGCCGCGCCCGCCAGGGCATCGGCATGATCCACCAGCACTTCGGCCTGCTCGGCAGCCGCACGGTCGCCGGGAACGTCGCGTTCCCGCTGGAGGTCATGGGCGTCCCGCGGGCCCGGCGGACGGCGCGCGTCGCCGAGCTGCTCGACCTCGTCGGGCTCACCGACCACGCGAAGGCGTACCCGGCGCAGATCTCCGGCGGGCAGAAGCAGCGGGTCGGCATCGCCCGCGCCCTGGCCGGACGCCCCAAGGTGCTGCTGTCGGACGAGGCGACCTCGGCGCTCGACCCGGAGACCACCGCCTCGATCCTCGAACTGCTGCGCGACCTCAACCGGCGGCTCGGCCTCACCGTCCTGCTGATCACCCACGAGATGGACGTGGTCAAGCGGATCTGCGACTCGGCCGCCGTCATGCGCGCGGGCCGGTTCACCGAGTCGGGCCCGGTCACCGAACTGCTCGCCCGCCCGGGCTCGGAGCTGGCCCGCGGCCTGTTCCCGCTGCCGCCCGCCGAGCCCCGCCCCGGCTCGACGGTCGTCGAGGTCACCTTCGTCGGCGGCGCCACCGACGAGCCGTTCGTGTCCGCGCTGGCCCGCAAGTACTCGCTGGACGTCAACATCCTCGGCGGGGCCGTCGAGACGGTCGCCGGCGAGCGCGTCGGACGCCTCCGGCTCGAACTGCCCGGCGACCCGTCGGACAACGCGGCGCAGCTCGCGTTCCTGCGCGAGGCCGGCCTGTCCGTCGAGGTCCGCGAGCCCGCCGCCCCCCAGACCGCCGAGGAGGACGCCCGATGACGTGGGACGAGGTCATGCCGCTGCTGTGGCCCGCCACCTGGGAGACGCTCTACATGACGGGCGTCGCCACCCTGTTCACCGCCGTGTTCGGGCTGCTGCTCGGCGTCCTGCTGGTCGTCACCGAGCGCGGCGGGCTGCTGCCCGCGCGGCCGGTCAACAAGGTGCTCGGCGTCGTCGTCAACATCGGGCGGTCGCTGCCGTTCCTGATTCTGATGGTGGCGATCATCCCGTTCACCCGGATCGTGGTCGGCACCAGCATCGGCAACGAGGCGGCGATCGTCCCGCTCACCATCGGCGCGATCCCGTTCTACGCGCGCCTCGTGGAGATCGCGCTCCGGGAGGTCGACCCCGGCGTCATCGCCGCCGCGGACGCGATGGGCGCGACGCGCCGCGAGATCGTCCGCAAGGTGATGCTGCGCGAGGCGCGGCCCGGCCTGGTGTCCGGGCTGACCGTCACCGTGATCGCGCTCATCGGATACACCGCCATGGCCGGGACGGTCGGCGGCGGCGGCCTGGGCAACCTCGCCGTCGTCTACGGCTACCAGCGCTTCGAGACCAACGTCATGGTCGCCACCGTGGTGCTGCTCATCGTCCTGGTCCTCGTCATCCAGGCGGTCGGGGACTTCGTCGCCCGCCGCCTCACCCACCGCTAGAGAAAGGCACTTGTCGTGCTTCGCAAGATTTCCGTCGCGCTGGCGTCCCTCGGGCTGCTCGCGGGACTCACCGCCTGCGGCTCGTCCGGCGCGTCCGACGACCCGAACGCGCCGCTGAAGGTCGCGGTCAACCCCGTCCCGCACGGGGAGATCCTCCAGTACGTCAAGGACGAGCTGGCCGCCGACGCCGGCCTCGAGCTGGAGATCGTGACCTTCAACGACTACAACCAGCCCAACACCGCGCTGGTGGAGAAGCAGGTCACCGCCAACTACTTCCAGACCGTGCCGTTCCTGGAGGAGTTCGAGAAGAAGGCGGGCGACGACCTGGAGTGGATCGCGCCCGTCCACCTGGAGCCGCTCGGGGTCTACTCCGAGAAGGTCGAGGATCTGAACTCCGTGCCGCAGGGCGCGACCGTCGCCGTCCCGAACGACCCGGCCAACCAGGGCCGCGCGCTGAAGCTGCTCGCCGACAACGGGCTGCTCACCCTGAAGGCGGACGCCCCGACGAGCGCGACCGAGCAGGACATCACCGACAACCCGAAGAAGCTCGAGATCAAGCCGCTGGAGGCCGCGCAGCTGCCCCGCTCGCTGCCGGACGTCGACCTCGCGGTCATCAACGGCAACTACGCCATCGAGGCCGGGCTGACGCCGAAGGACGACGCGCTCGCCGCCGAGAAGGCCGAGGGCAACCCGTACGCCAACGGCATCGTGACGCTGCCGGGGGACAAGGACGACCCGCGGGTGAAGAAGCTCGTCGAGCTGCTGCAGGGCCCGGAGGTCGCGAAGTTCGTGGAGGGCAAGTACAACGGCTCGGTCCTGATCGCGACCGGGGAAGCCGAGGCCGCCTCCTGATCGGCGGCGCCTGAACCCGGGTTCCGCTGAAACGCGCTGATTTGTCCGCCTGTCCTGATAGGACAGGCGGACAAATCCGTTCAGGGGGAGCCTTGGGTATCTACGATTTGCGCGACGAGTACGCCGGTTCGCCCGTGTTCCGGTTCGATCAGAGCCGGCTCGACGAGGACGCGGAGGGGCTCCCCGAGCTTCCCGCCCCGGGGGACGCCGCGTGGTGCGTGGCGACCGAGTTCGACGAGGAAGCGTGGGACGAGGTCTGGAAGCTGTTCCGCGAGACCGTCGACACCACCGGGATCACGACGCTGATGCTGGGCTACTGGGGCGCCGAGTACGACTCGGACTACACCTACCCGGTGCCGCTGCTGGTGGAGGCCGCGGCGTCCTTCCCCGCGCTGCGGCACCTGTTCATCGGCGAGATCACGGCCGAGGAGTCCGAGATCTCCTGGATCGACCACGGCGACATCACGCCGGTCTTCGAAGCCTTCCCGAACCTGGAGCGGCTCGACGTCCGGGGCGCGGAGCACCTGACGATGCAGCCGGTCGCGCACGCCGGGCTGCGGACGCTGCGGTTCGAGTCCGGCGGGCTGCCCGCCGCGGTCGTCCGGGCGGTCGGGGCGAGCGACCTGCCGAACCTGGAGCACCTCGACCTGTGGCTCGGGACCGCCAGCTACGGGGGCGACGCGACGCCCGCCGACCTCGCGCCGATCCTGTCGGGGGAGCGGCTGCCGGCGCTGCGGCACCTCGGGCTGGAGGACGCGGAGATCCAGGACGACGTCGCCGAGGCGGTCGCGGGCGCGCCCGTCGTCGCGCGCCTGGAGTCGCTGAGCCTCGCGATGGGCATCCTCACCGACCGGGGCGCGGAGGCGCTCCTCGCCGGGCAGCCGCTCACCCACCTGCAGAAGCTCGAACTGCGCCACCACTTCCTGTCCGAGCCGATGATGGAGCGCGTGCGCGCCGCGCTGCCCGATGTCACGGTCGGCCTGGACGACCGGCAGAAGCCGGACGGCGAGTGGTTCTTCATCGAGGTGTCCGAGTAATGATCGTCCACCACCTGGACGAGTACGCCGGACTGCCCGTGGAGCGGTTCGGCGGCCGGGACGCCGCCGGCGCGCCCGCGTCCTCCGCCGGACGGGCGGCCTGGCGGGTGGCGGTGGACGGCGGGGAGGAGTTCGGCGACGCGTGGGCGCGGTTCCGCCGCGCGGTCGACACCACGCAGGTCAGGGCACTCGTCATCGCCTCATGGGGGCGGGAGCGCATCCGCCGCCTGTACCCGGTGCCGTGGATCGCCGAGGCCGCCGCCGACCTCCCGAACCTGCGGTCGCTCTTCCTCGGCGACATCACCGTCGACGAAGCCGAGATGTCCTGGATCAAGCACGCCGACGTCACGCCGCTGCTCCGGGCGTTCCCGAAGCTGGAGCGGCTGGACGTCCGGGGCTCGGACGGGCTGGTCCTGGAGCCGGTCGAGCACGCCGGGCTGCGGACGCTGCGGTTCGAGTCCGGCGGGCTGCCCGCCTCGGTCGTCCGGGCGGTGGGGGCGAGCGAGCTGCCGAACCTGGAGCGCCTGGACCTGTGGCTCGGGGAGGACTACTACGGCGGCGACGCGACGCCCGCCGACCTCGCGCCGATCCTCGCGGGGGAGCGGCTGCCGTCGCTGCGGCACCTCGGTCTCGAGGACTCGGAGATCCAGGACGAGATCGCGGAGGCGGTGGCGTCCGCGCCGGTGGTGGCGCGGCTGGAGTCGCTGAGCCTGGCGATGGGCGTCCTCACCGACCGGGGCGCCGAGGCGCTGCTGGCGGGGCAGCCGCTCACCCACCTGCGGAAGCTCGACCTGCACCACCACTTCCTGTCCGAGGACATGATGCGGCGGGTCGCGGAGGCGCTGCCCGGTGCCGAGGTCGATCTGCGCGACCGGCGGGAGCCGGACGAGGGGGACGAGGAACCGGAGTTCTACGTCGCGGTGTCGGAGTGAGCGGAAGCGCCGGAGCTGTCCGCCCCTCCTGATAAGACATGGCGGACAGAACATGAAAGGGACGGCATGATCGGCGAGAACCTGGACCAGTACGTCGGCCTCACGGTGGTCGGCTTCGAGGCGGACACGGGCGAGGAGCCGCCCGCCGGGCCGGTGGCCTGGAAGGTGGCGTCCGAGTACGACGCGGAGCGGTTCGGCGATATCTGGAAGCGGTTCTGCGCGACCGTCGACACCGCCGGGGTGACGGCGCTGGTCATCGGCTACTGGGGCGCGAGCTACGACGAGCACGCCGACTACCCGGTGCCGCACCTGGTCGAGTCCGCGGCGTCGTTCCCGAACCTGCGCTCGATCTTCTTCGGCGACCTGACGTACATGGAGTCCGAGATCTCCTGGATCGAGCACGGGGACATCACGCCGCTGCTCCGCGCGTTCCCGAAGCTGGAGCGGCTGGACGTCCGGGGCGCCTCGGATCTCATACTCGAACCCGTCGCCAGCGAGGCGCTGAAGGTGCTGCGGTTCGAGTCCGGCGGGCTCGGGTCGGACATCGTCGAGGCGGTGGCGGCGAGCGACCTGCCGAACCTGGAGCACCTCGACCTGTGGCTCGGGACGCCGCACTACGGCGGCGACGCGACCGTCGCCCACCTCGCGCCGATCCTGTCGGGCGAGCGGCTGCCGTCGCTGCGGCACCTCGGGCTGGAGGACTCGGAGATCCAGGACGAGATCGCGGAGGCGGTGGCGTCCGCGCCGGTGGTGGCGCGGCTGGAGTCGCTGAGCCTGGCGATGGGGACGCTGACCGACCGCGGCGCCGAAGCCCTGCTGGCGGGCCAGCCCCTCACGCACCTGCGGAAGCTCGACCTGCACCACCACTTCATCTCCGCGCCGCTCCAGGAGCGGATCCGCACGGCCCTGCCCGGCGTCGACATCGCGCTGGAGTTCGCACCGCGGGATGACCCGTACATCGAAGTCTCCGAGTGAGCTCCGGCGGCGGACGCGGCGGCCTGCGCGGGCTCGACCTGCGCCACCGGCGACCGGCAGGAACCCGAGGTCGATGACCATTTCTATGTCGAGGTGTCGGAATGAGCTATCTGGACCGCCTGGAGCATTACGCCGGCCTGCCGGTGGTGTCGTTCGATCCCGAGGCCGCGGATCCGGCCGGCGCGGCGCCGGCGGGCGAGGTCGCCTGGCGCGTCGAGGGCGACGACGGGGGGAAGTACGACAACGTCTTCGCGGCCTTCGCGGCGCTGGTGGACCCCGCCCAGGTCGTCGCGGTGATCCTCGGCGGCTATTCCGACGACACGCCGCTCGCGGCGTCGAGTCTGGCCGGGGCCGCGTCCTACCCCCGGCTCAGGACCCTGTTCGTCGGCGACCTCACGTCCGGAGTGCCGATCTCATGGGTCGAGCACGAGAACGAGGAGGACTTCGCGTCGGTCTTCCGGGCGTTTCCGAGCCTGGAGCGGTTCGAGCTCCGCGGCGCGACCCTCCTCGACCTGGACCCGTTCGAGAGTGCTTCGCTGAAGATGCTGCGGTTCGAGTCCGGCGGGCTCCCGGCGGGCGTCGTCCGGTCGGTGGGGGCGAGCGACCTGCCGAACCTGGAGCACCTCGACCTGTGGCTCGGGACGCCGAACTACGGCGGTGACGCGTCCGTGGACGACTTGGCGCCGATCCTTTCGGGGGAGCGGCTGCCGTCGCTGCGGCACCTCGGGCTGGAGGACTCGGAGATGCAGGACGAGATCGCGGAGGCGGTGGCGGGCGCGCCGGTGGTGGCGCGGCTGGAGTCGCTGAGCCTGGCGATGGGGACGCTGTGCGACCGGGGCGCGGAGGCGCTGCTGGCGGGGCAGCCCCTCACGCACCTGCGGAAGCTCGACCTGCACCACCACTTCCTGTCCGAGGCGATGATGGAGCGCGTGCGCGCGGCGCTGCCCGGCGTCGACGTCGATCTCGGTGACCGGCAGGCGGCGGACGACTTCGAGCGCTTCTACATCAGGGTCTCCGAATGAACGAGTACTTGGAGGAGTTCGACGGCCTCCCCGTCGTCCAGATCGAGATGGAGCCGCCCTCCGACGCGCCGCCCGAACCCGGCGACGCCGCGTGGGGCCTGTACCCGGCGCAGCGCGGCTGGCGGTCCTACGACGCCGGCGCGAGCCTCGACTGGCTGCTCGGCAACGTCGACACGGCGCGGGTCACCCATCTGGTCAGCGGCTGGTGGCATCGGCCGAGCGCCGCGCGGAAGCTCGCCGAGAAGGCGGACGCGTTCCCCCGCCTGCGCGCGCTCTACCTCGGCGACATCCCCGAGCAGGAGATCTCGTGGATCGACCACGGCGACATCGCGCCGTTCTTCCGGGCGTTCCCGGAACTGGAGCGCCTGGAGGTCCGGGGAGTCGGCCACCTGCACGAACCGGTCCGCAGCACGTCGCTGCGGGTGCTGCGGTTCGAGTCCGGCGGGCTGCCCGCCTCGGTCGTCCGGTCGGTGGGGGAGTGCGGTCTGCCGAACCTGGAGCACCTCGACCTGTGGCTCGGGACACCGGACTACGGCGGTGACGCGTCCGTGGACGACTTGGCGCCGATCCTTTCGGGGGAGCGGCTGCCGTCGCTGCGGCACCTCGGTGTCGAGGACTCGGAGATCCAGGACGAGGTCGCGGAGGCGGTGGCGGGCGCGCCGGTGGTGGCGCGGCTGGAGTCGCTGAGCCTGGCGATGGGGACGCTGTCCGACCGGGGCGCGGAGGCGCTGCTGGCGGGGCAGCCCCTCACGCACCTGCGGAAGCTCGACCTGCACCACCACTTCCTGTCCGAGGCGATGATGGAACGGCTCACGGCCGAACTCCCGGACGTCGACGTCGACCTCCGCCTTCCCGAGGACGAAACGCTCGACGAGGCGTGGCCTCCGGATGGGTTCTATATCGCGGTGTCGGAATGATCCGCGCGAAGAGCGTGAAAGGGAACCATGGACATCTATGAGCCGCTGACCGAGTACGCGGGCCTGCCCGTGGTCACGCACGGAGCGGAAGGCGAGCGGCCGGCGGCCGGGGAGGCGGCGTGGCGCGTCGCCACCTCCTACGACGGTCCCGACTTCGACGAGCGGTTCGCGGCGTTCGTCGAGGAGGTCGACACCGCGGCGGTCACCGCGCTGGTCATCGGCTTCTGGGACATGGAGCCGCTGCCGGTGAAGGTGCTGACCGACGCGGCCGCCGCCTTCCCCAACCTGCGGGCGCTGTTCGTCGGCGACATCGACATCGAGGAGGAGGCGCACCTCTCCTGGATCCAGCACACCGACATCACGCCGGTGCTGCACGCGTTCCCGGGCCTGGAGCGGTTCGAGGTCCGCGGCGCGGAGGATCTCTCCCTGAGCCCGTTCCGGAGCGACGCACTGCGGGTGCTGCGGTTCGAGTCCGCCGGGCTCCCGGCGGACGTGGTGCGTGCGGTGGGGGCGAGCGGCCTGCCGAACCTGGAGCACCTCGACCTGTGGCTGGGCGTCGAGTACCGGGGCGGCGACGCGACGGCCGAGGACCTCGCGCCCCTCCTCGACGGGGTCCGGTTCCCCTCGCTGCGGCACTTCGGGCTGTTCAACACCCCGATGCTGGACGAACTCGCCGAGGCGGTCGCGTCCGCGCCGGTCGTGGCGCGGCTGGAGTCGCTCGCCCTCGCGCTGGGCACGCTGACCGACCGCGGCGCCGAGGCGCTGCTGACCGGGCAGCCGCTCACCCACCTGCGGAGGCTCGACCTCGACGGGCACTATCTGAGCCGGGGCATGACGCAGCGGCTGAAGGCCGCGCTGCCCGGCGTCGCCGTCGACCTCGGAACGGCGGTGGACTACATGGCCGACAAGGTCCCGTGGGGCGATGACGAAGGGGACCGCGGATACTACGTCGCGGTGTCGGAATGACGGCCGCGGCGGCCGCGTTCACCGTCGTCGCGACGCCCGGCGACCGGCGGCCCGTGCTGTTCGCGGACGCGTGCCGGGCGTGCGGGCTGCCCGAACCCCGCGTCGTCCCCTGGACGGACGTGCTGCGCGGCGGCGACCTCCCCTTCGGACCCGGCGACCTCGTGCGGATCGACTCGCCGGGCGAGGACGCCGAGGCCGACGCGCTGCTGCGGGGCCCCGGCGACCCGACCCGGGTCGGCGGCGGCGCCCGCTGGTACCGCGCGTTCACCGCCGCGCTCCGCCGGATCGACGCGGCGGCGTCGGCGGCGGGCGCCCGCCTCGCCGGCGACGTCGGCGACATCGCCGCCATGTTCGACAAGCGGCTGGCGCACGCCCGGATGCTGGCCGCCGGGGTGCCCGTGCCGCCCGCCCTCGCGCCCGCCGGCGCGTCCGGCGCGTCCGGTGCGCCCGCCTGGGACTACGCCTCGCTGCGGGACGCGATGGACGCGGCGGGGGAGCGGCGGGTGTTCGTCAAGCCCGCGCACGGCTCGTCCGCGTCCGGGGTCGTGGCGCTGCAGACCGCGCCGGGCGGCCGGGTCCGCGCCGTCACCTCGGCGGCGATGACCCCGGACGGGCTGCGCAACTCGCTGCGGGTGCGCACCTACCTCACCGAGCCGGAGGTCGCGTCCCTCATCGACGCGCTCGCCCCCGACGGGCTGCACGTGGAGCGTTGGGTGCCGAAGGCGACGACCGGCGGACGGACGTTCGACCTGCGCGTCGTCGTCATCGGCGGCGAACCCGCCCACGCGGTCGTCCGGACGAGCCGCCACCCCATGACCAACCTCCACCTGGGCGGTGCCAGAGGCGACCTGGAGGCCGTCCGGCGCGCGCTCGGCGCGGACGGCTGGGACGAAGCGATGGACGTGTGCGCGCGTGCCGCCGCGTGCTTCCCGGGCAGCCCGATGGTCGGCGTGGACCTGCTCGTCCTGAACCGCATGCGGGGCTTCGCGGTGTGCGAGGTCAACGCGTTCGGCGACCTCCTGCCGCGCCTCACCGGCTTCCCGGGCGGGCCCGCCGAGGGCGTCGACACCTACACCGCCCAGGTCCGGGCCGTCCTCGCGGAAAGCGGCGCCCGTGCGTGACATGAACCGGATCATCGGCACCCACGACGTGCTGCTGGTCACGCTCGACACCCTCCGGTACGACGTGGCCGCCGAACTCGCCGCGGCGGGCGAGACGCCCACGCTCGTCCGGTACCTGCCGGACGGGCGCTGGGAACGCCGGCACACGCCCGGCAGCTTCACCTACGCGGCGCACGCGGCGATGCTCGCCGGGTTCCTGCCGACGCCCGCGGAGCCGGGCCCGCACCCCCGCCTGTTCGCCGGCGCCTTCCCCGGCAGCGAGACGACCGCGCCCGGCACCTGGACGTTCGACGCCGCCGACCTGCCGTCCGGTCTCGCCGCCGCCGGGTACCGCACCGCCTGCATCGGCGGCGTCGGCTTCTTCAACAAGCGCACCCCGCTCGGCTCCGCGCTGCCGGCGCTGTTCGCCGAGAGCCACTGGGAACCGGAGTTCGGGGTGACCGACCCGGACGCGCTGCCCAACCAGATCGACCGGGCCGCCGCCGTGGTGGCCGGACTGCCGC
The DNA here is from genome assembly GCF_003947565.1 of Actinomadura sp. WAC 06369. NCBI lineage: Bacteria > Bacillati > Actinomycetota > Actinomycetes > Streptosporangiales > Thermomonosporaceae > Actinomadura > Actinomadura sp. WAC 06369. The sequence goes on from NZ_QHJN01000074.1 coordinate 29,080, forward strand.
CCGACCGCCGGCTGTTCCTGCTGGTCAACGTCGCGTCCCTGCACCAGCCGAACTGGTTCTACCTGGACGGCGCGTCCCGCGCGGACGGCGACACCCGCGCGAGCCACGCCGCCGCCCTGCGCCACGTCGACGCCCACATCGGGCGCCTGTTCGCCCTCATGCGCCGCCCCTGCTTCGTCATCGTGTGCTCCGACCACGGCACGGCGTACGGGGAGGACGGCCACACCGGGCACCGCATCGGCCACGAGGTCGTGTGGACCGTTCCGTACGGAGAGTTCGTTCTGCCTTGACAGTGATCAACGTGACCAGCCCCCCGACCGGCCCCCGGACCGGCGGATCGCCCTACCAGGGGTACGTCTACGCGTACCCCCACAAGACCGCCTACCGGCCGCTCGACCCCGCGCCCGCCCTGCGGGACGTCTGGGCGGGCGAACCGCTCGGCGCGCTCTTCCTCTACCTGCACATCCCGTTCTGCGAGATGCGGTGCGGGTTCTGCAACCTGTTCACCCGCACGGGCGCGCCCGAGGAGCTCACCGGCGCCTACCTGGACGCGCTCGACCGGCAGGCCGCGGCCGTCCTGGACGCGCTGGACGGCCTGGACGGCGCGTCGTTCGCCACCGCCGCCTTCGGCGGCGGCACCCCGACCTACCTCACCGCCCCCGAACTCGAACGGCTCTGCGACATCGCGGGCCGCTTCCCCGGGTTCGGGACGGGGCCGCTCGGCGTCGAGACGTCCCCGGCGACCGCCACCGCCGACCGGCTGGCCGTCCTGGCCGAGCGCGGCACCACCCGGATCTCCATCGGCGTGCAGAGCTTCCTCGACGACGAGGCCCGCGCGGCCGTCCGCCCGCAGAAGCGCGCCGAGGTCGAGGCCGCGCTCGACCGCATCCGCGCCGCGGGGTTCCCGACCCTGAACATCGACCTCATCTACGGCATCGACGGGCAGACCCCCGAGACGTGGAAGCACTCCCTCGACGCCGCCCTCGCCTGGCGCCCGGAGGAGCTCTACCTCTACCCCCTGTACGTGCGCCCGCTCACCGGGCTCGGACGGCGCGCCCGCGACTGGGACGACCAGCGCCTCACCCTCTACCGGCTCGGCCGCGACCACCTCCTCGCCGAAGGCTACGAGCAGGTGTCCATGCGCATGTTCCGCCTGCCCGGCGCGTCCGCGAACGGGACCGAGTACTGCTGCCAGACCGACGGCATGGTCGGGCTCGGCTGCGGCGCCCGCTCCTACACGACCCGCCTGCACTACTCGTTCGAGTACGCCGTCGGGGCGTCCCAGGTCCGCTCGATCATCGATGACTACGTGCGGGAGACCGACTTCGGCACCGCCCGCGTGGGCTTCACCATGAACGCGGACGACCGCCGCCGCCGACACCTCCTCCAGTCCCTCCTGCAAGCGGACGGCCTCGACCTCGCCGGCTACCGCGCGCGCTTCGGCGACGACCCGTCCGCGCACTTCCCGGACGAACTCCGCACGTTCGGCGAACGCGGCTGGCTGGAACCGTCCGCCGAGACGCTCCGCCTCACCCCCGAAGGGCTCGCCCACTCCGACGCCATCGGCCCCGCACTGTTCTCCGAACACGTGCAGTCCCTCATGGCGTCCTACGAGGCGCGCTGATGGACCACCTCACGATCCTGTACCGCGGGCCCCTCGCGAGCTGCGACTACGACTGCCCGTACTGCCCCTTCGCGAAGCGTCGCGACACGACCGAGCAGCTCCGCGCCGACCGGGCCGCCCTCGAACGCTTCACCGCCTGGGTCGCCGCCCGGGAGCACCCGGTCTCGGTGCTGTTCACGCCGTGGGGCGAAGGGCTCGTCCGCTCCTGGTACCGGCGCGCCCTCGTCGAGCTGAGCCACCTCCCGCACGTCCGGCGCGTCGCGATCCAGACGAACCTCAGCCACCGCACGTCCTGGACGTCCGAGGCCGACCCGTCCCGCCTGGCGCTGTGGGCCACCTACCACCCCGGCCAGGTGCCCTACGAGCGCTTCCTCGGCAAGTGCCGCGACCTGCACGCGCGCGGCGTCCGGTTCAGCGTCGGCATCGTCGGGCAGCCCGAGCACCTCGACGCGGCCCGCCGCCTCCGCGCCGACCTGCCCGCCGACGCCTACCTGTGGGTCAACGCCGCCGAGGGGCGCGTCTACGACGACGCCGAGGCCGACGCGTGGACCGCCGTCGACCCGCTGTTCCCGGTCAGCCGGCACCCGCACCCGAGCCGGGGCCGCGCCTGCCGCACCGGCGACACCGTCGTGTCCGTGGACGGCGACGGCACCGTGCGCCGCTGCCACTTCGTCCCGGCCGTCCTCGGCAACCTCTACGACGGCACCTTCCGCGCCGCCCTCGGCCCCCGGCCCTGCCCCCTCGCCACGTGCGACTGCCACATCGGCTACGTCCACCTCGAACCGCTCGGCCTCTACGACACCTTCGCCGGAGGCGTCCTCGAACGCATCCCCGCCCTGCTGGGGGACCGCGCCCGACCGGCGTGACGCGGCGGGCACGACGACGGCGGGCGCCCGTTGGCGACTGGGGAAGTGCTGCCAACGGGCGCCCGCCGGGGGGACCGGAACCACCGGTCGCTCGGGGGACCGCTCAGGTCTGCTTCTCGGGGCGGTAGTCGGCCTCGTCGACGCCGAACGTCCAGGCGACGCCCTCCCGCGCCGTCCGCGTGGTCGGCGGGACGCGCAGGTAGTACGTCCGGTACGTCCCGTCGGGCTCGGGGGTGGAGTTCACCACCTCGACCATCACCACCGGCTCGTCGCCCGGCAGGTCGATCGACCACAGCACGCCCGTCTCGTCCTGGTGGACCGGCTTCGCCCCGACGTCGGCGAGGTAGCGGTCGTAGCCGTAGATCTCCAGCATGACCCGGCGCAGCTCGGCGTTCTCCTCGCGCAGGATCCGGTCCGCGTGGAGATCGGTGAGCGACTCGACGAAGTCGGGCGGGATCGGCATCCCGCGCCAGGCGTGCAGCGCGAACCCGTCCGGGTACGCGAGCGCCGGGCCGTCCCCGCGGTGCAGCCGCCCCGGCTCGTCCCGGTGCAGCTCCGACGGACGCTCGCAGCAGATCGCCAGCCGCTCGTACGGCCACCACCAGCCGGCGGAGCGGGCGACCTCGGCCAGGCCGGAGAGCCGGCCGTCGAGCCGCCCCAGCGACTCGAACAGCGCCAGCCACGGCGCGTCGTGCTGGCCCAGCACCGCGTCGAGGGTGGCGGCCCGGAGCAGCGACTCGGCGCGCTGCTGCTCGTCCGTCGCCTCCTCCGGGTCGGGGGCCGCGGCGGCGCCGGCGGCGGCCCGCACCCGCGTGACCAGCGACTGCACCTGGCTCCAGAGCAGCCCGCCGCTGTCGGCCCACGCCCGCGGCCAGCCCTCCGCGCCGAGTTCGGCCGCGGCGGCGGCCCGCTCGGCCTCCCAGGGCCGGGTCCGCACGGCGTCGCGGACGCTCGCGCCCGCGTCGGCGTCCGCGCCCAGGTCGGCGAGGGCCGCGTCGACCTGCTCGGCCGCTCCGGCGGCGCGCAGCGCCTCCTCGTGCCCGGCGAGGACGGCCGCCGCGACGGCGCCGCGCAGCGGCGACGGCACCCACAGGACGCGCTCGGGCGCGGGGAGCCCGGCGGCGGCGTAGGCCGCGGCGATCCCCGCCTCGGCGCGGGGCCGGTCGGCGGGCGTCGCGGCGAACGCCGCGGACTGCCAGTCGCCGACGACGAAGTGCGCGGGGCGCGGGGTCTCGGTGTGCGTCTCGGTCGTCATACCCGCCGCCTCAGTCCGCCACGACCCGGACGGAGCCCGGCACGTACTCGCGCTGGCGGATCACCCGGTACCAGCCCTTCGGCAGCGAGATCGCCGCGTGCTCCTCGTGGACCAGCCGCCCGCCCGACGGGAGGTGCAGGTGGTCGGGGGTGCGCGGGTCGGGCGTCCGCAGGAGCGTGCCCGGCGCGGCCAGCGCGTGCGCGTGCCCGGTCGCCTCGCCGAGCGCCAGCACCATGCGGCCCCGTCCGTCGCGCGGCGCCGGCGGCAGGGCCCGGACGGACGGCGGCACGTCCGCTTCGGCCACGGGCAGGATCAGGATGTCTCCCTGTCGGTACATGCGGCGAACGTAGCGCCCGGCACCGACAAACCCGGCACCGGCCGGACGGGCGCCCGCGGGGGTCAGAAACCGCGCGTCCGGCGGGCGGCCGGACGGGCCCAGCGGCCGGACGCGGTGAGGCCGACCCGCTGGAACGCCCGCACGAGTTCACCGCCCAGGTTCACCCCGGCGCCGAGCGCCAGCGCGATCGACAGCGCCGAGATCAGGCTGAGGATGCCGTCCTGCGGCGCGCCCGTGTTCAGCTCGACCATGCCCCGGTACAGCGGCGTCCCCGGCAGCAGCGGCCCGATCGCCGGGACGACGTAGGGCATCACGGGCGCGCCCTGCCTGCGCGCGACCACGTTCGCCAGCGTCCCCACCACCGTGGCGGCCACCGCGGAGGCCAGCACCGGCGGCATGTCCCAGCCGCGCATCAGCACGAACAGCACCCAGATCAGCGCGCCGCCCAGCGCGACCGGCGCCAGCACGGCGCGCGGCGCCGCCAGCGACAGCGCGAACGTCGCCGAAACCGCCGCCGCGGCGAGGATCTGGACGGAATCGAGCGTCTCGCTGGCCCTCGGCAGGTGCCGCACGTCGATCGCGACGTCGAAGTTGACCGCGATGTAGACGACGACGCCCAGCCCCGCGACCAGCGCCGCGATGATGAAGAACACCTCGAGCACGCGCGCCCCGGCGCTCACGAGGTCGCCGGTGATGCCGTCCTGAATGCTGGCGACCAGCGGGCGCCCGGGCAGCAGCGCCAGGATCACCCCGGTCACCACCGAGGCGGCCGGCCCCGGGCTGCCCGTCGCGACCACGATGATCGCGCCCGTCGCGCCGATCGCGGCGGCGACCGTGAGCTGGAAGAACTCCGCGACGCCCCGGCGCGCCAGGTAGGCGGCGGCGCGGTCGCCGAGGACCGTTCCAGCGAACGCGGTCAGCGCGACCAGCAGCCCGCCGCCGGACAGCACACTCGCCGACGCGGAGATCAGGCCCAGCCCCAGCACGATCATCCACGGCGGGTACGGGCCCCGCCCGCGCTTGATCTCCGCGAGCCGCCGGTGCGCCGCCTCCAGCTCCAGCATCCCGATGGACGCCTGCTGGACGAGGTCGTGCAGCGCGGTCAGCCGCCAGTGCGCGGGCGTGCGGCGCCGGATGGCGCGGGCGGCCGTCACCGGCGGCGCGCCCTTGCCGGGATGCGCCGACACCAGCAGGCTCGTCAGCGTGACCTGCACCTCGCAGCGCGGCAGCTCGAACGCCACCGCGAGGCCGAGCATCGCCTCGTTGACCCGCTCGGTCGTCTCGCCGCTGGCCAGCAGGAGTTCCCCGACGCGCAGCACGAGGTCGACGGCCCGCGGATCGACGACCTCACCGGGCTCCTCCTCGGGGGGCTCCGGCGGCGAGCCGTCCATCAGGACCTGCCACGTCCGCCGCAGCCGGTCGGCGGCGGCCGAATTCCGCAGCCGTTCCACCGCGCCCGGGGTCTCCGGGCGCTGCGTCGCGCTCATCCCGCGCTTGTGTCCTTCCAGCAAGATCCGATCTCGCCCGCAGGCTACCCACGGCCGGGAGCTGACACGTCCACCGGGGTTATCCCCAAAAGCAAGTTCTGGTGTGACGGTCAACGCATCGTTGGTACCAAGGTGGCATGAGCTCTCCCAGTGACCTCCGAGACGAGGCCGAACGGACCCTGCGCGCCCTCGCCGGCGACCACGCGCGGCTCCGCGACGACCAGTGGACGGCGATCGACGCCCTCGTCGTCGGGCGCCGGCGGGCCCTGGTCGTCCAGCGCACCGGGTGGGGCAAGTCCGCGGTCTACTTCGTCGCCACCCGCCTGCTGCGCGCCCGCGGCGCCGGCCCCACCGTGATCGTGTCCCCGCTGCTGGCGCTGATGCGCAACCAGATCGACGCCGCCGAACGCGCCGGCATCCGCGCCCGCACGATCAACTCCGCGAACACCGACGACTGGGAGGGCGTCTTCGCCGAGGTCGAACGGGGCGAGGTCGACGTCCTGCTCGTCAGCCCCGAACGGCTCAACAACCCCGACTTCCGCGACCTCGTCCTGCCCCGCCTCGCCGCGGGCGCCGGCCTGGTCGTCGTCGACGAGGCCCACTGCATCTCCGACTGGGGCCACGACTTCCGGCCCGACTACCGCCGCATCCGCACCCTCCTCGCCGACCTCCCGCCGGACGTCCCCGTCCTCGCGACCACCGCGACCGCCAACGCCCGCGTCACCCGCGACGTCGCCGAGCAGCTCGCCGTGTCCCCCCACCGGGAGGGACGTCCGGACGCGGGGGACGCGCTCGTCCTCCGGGGCCCGCTGGAGCGCGAGTCGCTGCACCTCTCCGTCGTCACCACGCCGACGGCCGAGCAGCGCATCGCCTGGCTCGCCGAACGCCTCGAAAGCCTCCCCGGTTCCGGGATCGTCTACACCCTCACGGTGGCCGCCGCGCACGAGATCGCCGCGTTCCTCCGCGACCGCGGCCACGAGGTCGCCGCCTACTCGGGCCAGACCGAGCAGGCCGAGCGGCTCCAGGCCGAGCAGGACCTCCTCGACAACAAGCTCAAGGCCCTCATCGCCACCAGCGCGCTCGGGATGGGCTTCGACAAACCCGACCTGGGCTTCATCGTCCACGTCGGCGCGCCGCAGTCGCCCGTCGCCTACTACCAGCAGATCGGCCGCGCGGGCCGCGGCGTCGACCGCGCCGAGGTCATCCTCCTCCCCGGCCGGGAGGACCGCGAGATCTGGGAGTACTTCGCGAGCATGGCCTTCCCGCCGGAGGACGTCGTCCGCGACACCCTCCGCGTCCTCGACGAGGCGGATCGCCCGCTCTCCCTCGGCGCCCTCGAACCCCGCGTCGACCTCGGCCGCTCCCGCCTGGAGATGATGCTCAAGGTCCTCGACGTCGACGGCGCCGTCCGCCGCGTCAAGGGCGGCTGGACCGCGACCGGCGTCCCCTGGACCTACGACCGCGAACGCTACGAGCGCGTCACCGCCGAGCGCCGCCGCGAGCAGCGCGCCATGCTCGACTACATCGCCGCCACCGGCTGCCGGGAGGAGTTCCTGCGTCGCCGCCTCGACGACCCGGCCGCCGCGCCCTGCGGCCGCTGCGACAACTGCACCGGCGAGCACCGGTCCGCCGACGTCGCCGCCGAGAGCACCGCCCGGGCCCGCGACCGCCTCCACCGCCCCGGCGTCGACGTGCCGCCCCGCCGCATGTGGCCGACCGGCGTCAAGGACGACCTCGGCGTCGCCGGCCGCATCGCCCCCGGCGAGCAGGCCGAGACCGGCCGCGCCCTCGGCCGCCTCACCGACATCGGCTGGGGCAACCGCCTCCGCGACCTGTTCGCCGCCGGCGACGCCGACGTTCCCCCCGACATGCTCGACGCCGTCGTCACCGTCCTGTCCGCCTGGGACTGGTCGGCCCGGCCTGCGGGCGTCGTCACCATCGGCTCCAGGTCGCGGCCCCGCCTCGTCACCGGCCTCGGCCACCGCATCGCCGAGATCGGCCGCCTTCCGTACCTCGGCGAACTCGCCCCCGCGGGCGAGCCCGTCCCCCGGCGCCACAACAGCGCCCAGCGGCTCCGCTCGGTCTGGCACGGCCTCGCCCTGCCCGACGCGCTCTCCGGCGCCCTCGCCACCGCCCCCGGCCCCGTCCTGCTCGTCGACGATCGCATCGAGACCGGCTGGACGATGACCGTCGCCGCCCGCCTCCTCAGACAGGCCGGCGCCCCCGCCGTCC
>NZ_QHJN01000075.1:0-36795 GCF_003947565.1 Actinomadura sp. WAC 06369
GGACGGGGGCGGCGGCGCGGGTTGGTCGTCGGCGGGTGGCCCCTGCCGTCCGTACCGTCCCTGCGGCGGCCGGTGGTGGGGATCGCTCATGAACCCTCCCGCACGTTGTACCGTTCGGGGGCCTTCCGGACGAGGTCGGCCGCGCGGGGGCCGGTGAGGCCGAGGTCGATGTCGGCGGCGGACGACAGCTGCGGCAGGAGCCCGCCCGTCCCGACCACCAGGTGGGCGCCCGCGAGGCGGTTCTTCGGGAGTTCGAAGACGAACGCGGTGCTCGTCCACAGCATCGGCTGGAGCACCGCCCCCGGGACCTGGTCGCCGCCGGGGCGCGGCTCCGCCTCGTACGTGTAGCCGCCGGGCGTCTCCAGCACCGCCGACCGCAGTTCGACGGGCTCGTCGCGGCTCATCGCGCGCGCCCGGACGACGACGTAGACGCCGTCCGTGCCGACGGCCGGCTCGCCGTCGAGGATGGAGTCGGGCGCGAGCGACCGCGCGGCGGCCACGCCGTCCACGCGGACGGTGAACGCGGGCGTGGCGACCTCCTCGCCGACGCCGCCGTCCGTCCGGATCGGGTCGAGCATGCGCGCCTCGACCTTCGGCTGGTAGGCGTGGAGCCACATCGCTCCCGCGAGCAGGATCGTCCCGCCGAGGCCCGCACCGCCCTTGATGGCGAGCTTGCGCACGTTCACGGCGTCCCCGTCCCGACGGGCAGGGTGTAGCGCGCGGCCAGCTCGCCGCCCTCCGTCTGCACCCGCCACGTGTAGTCGCTGTCGGTGAACCCGTGGTCGTACTCCCAGTCGCGCAGCCCGAACGTGAACGTCGGGGGCGGCTGCGCCGGGCCGAGCTTCCACATCACCGACGCCTCCACGGGCAGGCCCGGCTGGACGTCGGAGGTCGCGGCGCCCGCGGCGACGCCCGTCACCTCGTCCGGTTTCACCCACTTGCCGGCCTTGGTGCGGGCGACGACGCCGTCCTGCAGCCCGCTGGGGCCGAGCCCCACCGTCTCCTGGCCCTTGTTGACGACGCGCATCCGGACGATGAGGAACCGTTCGCTCCCGCCCATCGCGGTGTCGGCGACCCCGGCCCGCACGTCGTGCACGGTCAGGGAGAACAGCCCGACGTCGACGGCCTTGCCGGGCGACTTCACCGGCTGCTTCGCCTTCTCGTCCAGTCCGCCGGTCGCCCACAGCACCGCCGTCAGCACGACCAGCGCGCCCACGGCGGCCGACGCCCACACCAGGCGGCGGCGGCGCCCGCCGGCGGCGTTCTGGTAGGGGACCGGAGCGGTGTATTGCACCCGGCGATCGTAATACGCGGCCAGCCTCCCCACATGCCGAAGATCGTGGACTATGCCCGCTTCGCGGATCGGCTCGCCGTGCCGCGCGACCGCTGGGCGCTGCTCCGCGAGGTCCAGGACGAGTGGGGGTACCCCGCGGCCGAGTCCGGCCACGACGACCCGCGCGTGCTCGTCGCCGAGCCCGGCGGGGGACGGGTCCCGCAGGCCCGCTCGATCTCCGACTTCTTCGTCCTGTTCGCCCCGCCGCCGGCCGTCCGCCGCCGGACCGCCCCGGCGGCGACCGTGCGCGGCTAGCCTCGCCCCATGCCGAAGATCGTCGACTATGCCCGCTTCGCGGACCGTCTCGCCGCCCCCCGCGACCGCTGGGACCTGCTCCGGGAGGTCCAGGACGAGTGGGGGTACGAGCCGCCCGCCGACGGACCGGTGTGGCTCAAATGGGACGAGGCCGAGCACGCGGCCTACGTGCGCCACCTCCGCGGCGAGCTCACCGGGGAGGACGCCGACCGCTTCGCGGGCGTCGATCCGGCGCTGCCGGTCCCGAAGGCGCTCGATGAGTGGTGGGAGCTGCCGTTCAACTCCTTCACCCGCAGCCCGCGCCTGTACTGGACGCACCCCGAGTACCCGCCGACCGTGCGCCCCGACCCGTCCGGCCACGGCGTCGCGGGCGGCCTGCCCGCCGGCAACCCGTTCGTCGGTCCCGGGGACGACGTGCGCGTCTGCGTGTTCATGGCCGAGTACGAGTACTGCAACGAGTGGGGCTACCTCGCCGCCGAGGCCGGCCAGGACGACCCGCGCGTCCTGGTCACCGTCGACGACGACACCTGGGTGCCGCAGGCCCGGTCGATCTCGGAGTTCTTCGTGCAGCTCGCCGTGCAGCGCATCCCGCACTACCGCGGCTGGCTGCTGCAGATGAGCGAGGACGACTTCGCGGGCGACGCGCCGTTCATCGAGCGCTTGCAGGCGTCGTACCGTCCGATGGGGTTCGAGCCGTGGCGCGAGCTGGAAGCGTGCACCACCGCGTACGGCGGACCGGACGTCATCGTCCTGCACGACACCGGGATGCGCGACTACTCGGTGGAGATCGCGGCCCGCACGCGCGACGCGCTCGTCCGCGCCGCCGCCGTCCTCGGCCGCGACCTCGCCGACGGCGACATCCGGCCGCCGAAGGGCGACGCCGCGTCCTGACGGGGCGGGCAGGACGGACGGGGGCTACGCGGACTCGCCGGTGCCCTCGCCGGCCGGCTCCACGGGGCCCGGGCGCCAGCCGCGGCGGCGTCCCGCCGGGATCAGCAGCCCGCCCGCGACGACCAGCGCCGCCGCCCCGATCGCGCCGCCCGCCACGCCGAGCGCCACGGCCCGGGTCGTCGCGTCGGGCCGGTCGGGCATCGCGATGCTCACCGGCCCGCCGGGGCCGCCGGTACCGCCCGCGCCGCCCGCGCCGGGGTTCACCGCGGTCAGCGCCTCGAACAGGTTGATCATGCCGTTGCCGCTGCCCGCGCCCTTGCTGCCCTCGGCCGTCCCCTCGATCCGCTGCTTGACCTCGGCGGGCGTGGCCTGCGGGTACGCCTCCAGGACCAGCGCCGCCAGCCCCGCCACGAACGGCGTCGCGAAGCTCGTGCCCTTCTGCACCGAGTAGTGGCCGTCGGGGGACGTGGTCACGATGTCGTTGCCGGGCGCGATGACCGACACGGGCGTGTTCGGGTTCGAGAACTCGGTGATCTTGCCGTCCAGGCCGACCGCGCCGACGGAGATGACGCCCTGGTACGCCGACGGGTACATCAGCGCGGGCACCTTGCCGTTCTGCCGGTCGATGTTGCCCGCGGCGGCCACCACCACGACGCCCTTGGCGAGCGCGTTCTGGACGGCCTGGCGCAGCCGCGGGTCGTCCCCGATCGACTGCGTCGAGACGTTGACGACGTCCGCGCCGAGCTTGACGGCCTCGTCGATGCCCTTGGCGGCGAGCCCGCTGTCGATGTTGTTCGCCTGCGCGGCGAACTTGATCGGGATGATCTTCGCGTCGGGCGCGACGCCGACGAACGGGGAGACCCCCGCCTTGGCCGCGATGATGCCGGCGACGTAGGTGCCGTGGCCGAGGCAGTCCTCCGCGCCCGTCTTCGTCAGGTCGACGCCGTCGACGACCTGCCCGGCGAGCTGCGGGTTCCGCGCGCTCACGCCGCTGTCGACGACCGCCACCTTGACGCCCTTGCCGGTCGCCTTCTCGTGCGCGGCCTCGATGTTGAGCATCTGCTGCGCCCACGGCTCGCCGCCCTCGTTCAGCGCCTGCGCGCTCATCGACCCGGCGGGCGGGTTGCAGTTCGCGGGAGCCCGCGGGGCCGCGTGCGCCGGGGACGCGGCGTACAGGGGGAGCAGGCATCCGGCCAGCACGGCGACCGCGGACCATCTCATCCCGAAAGCCTCCCATCCAACGCCCTACACGCCAAAGGAGACTTTAGAGGACGCGCGGTGCCGGACGCCGACCGCTCGTCCCGTCCCGTCCGGCCGTCCCCCGCGCACCCCCGGGCCGGACGGGCCGCGGCGGCGGGCGCGGGGCGGCGCCGGCGGGCCGGAACGGGCGCGGGCGCTTCACCAGCCGTGATGACGGGGTGGAACGTTCTCGTTTCAACTGGTATGCCCCGCCGGTGTCCCCTAGTATCTTGGCCGACCCCGGCCACAAGTCCCCCGGGACACAATCGGCGAAGGACAGACGTGACCCAGAAGTCCGCCGACCCCCAGCGGATCGCGCTCCACGGCAAGGACATCACCGACCAGGTCGTCCCCCGCCTGCAGAAGGCCGGCGACACTCTCAACACCGACGGCACCTTCAACCTCGAGGGCGGCGACTTCAGCGTGACGTGCGTCGGCGCGTCCACCGCCTACCCCATCGCGGTCCAGTTCGGCTTCGAGGACATCAAGCTGCTGATGGACACCGCCCAGAGCATGGCGGAGAAGATCAACACCGCGGCGAAGAGGTACGGCAACGCCGAACAGGCCAACACGCAGAAGTAGAGCGGCGGCAGCGGCGCGCCGACGGGCGACCATGAGGAAAGGCGAGACAGGTGACCACACCGGGTAACGGGGGCTCCTCGAACAGCGGCGGCACCTCCAACAGCGGCGGGACGACCGGCTCCGGCGGCACCACCAGCAGTGGCGGCACCACCAACTCGGGCGGGACGACCGGCAGCGGCGGCACGACCAACTCGGGCGGCACGACCAACTCGGGCGGCACGAACAGCGGCGGCACCAACAACTCCGGCGGCTCGAACAACTCCGGCGGCTCGAACAACTCCGGCGGCTCGAACAACTCCGGCGGCTCCACCACGTCGCCGACGACGGGCGCGCGCAACAGCGGCCTCGCGGCGGGCGGCGCGGCGGCCGGCGGCGCGGCGATCACCGCGCTGACCGGCGGGTCCGCGCTCGGCGCGGCCGAGTCGATGATGTCGATCGCCGTCACCACGGCGAGCGCCGCCGTCATCCTGCCCCCGTCCATCATGGTCGCGCTGCAGTTCAAGCTCTCGACGGGCAAGCCCGCGAGCCTGGAGAAGGCCGCCGGCGACTGGAGCACGGCGGCCGCCGAACTGCAGCAGGCGTCCCAGGACCTGCAGAACCTCGCGAAGGGCATCCCGCAGCAGGCGTGGAACATGGACGACCGCGCCGCCTACGAGAGCAAGGTCGGCGACTACTGCCTCCAGCTCGACGCGCTGCACAACTACCTGATGGCCGTGTCGATCGCGCTGACCGTCCTCGCGTGGGCGATGTTCACCTACGCGATCTTCGCCGTGGGCATGGCCGTCTACCTGGGCGCCCTCGCCGTCCTCGCGGTCGCCGCGCTCGCGTCCGTCGTCGGCTCGGTCAGCTACCCGGCGCTCGTCGGCCTCGCCTCCACCGGCCTCACCATCACCACGGTCGCGACCGGCATCCTCGCCGCCGCCGGGGTGATGGCGGGCGGGGTGATGTTCGGCGGTGCCGCCATCACCGCCGACTACCAGGGCGACCACGGCAACGCGGGCGCGGGCGACGCGTTCGGCGAGGCGTTCAAGAACGGTGCCGCGGGCGCCGCCGCGAACCTCGTCCAGAGCGGCGCGAACGCGGGCCTGGCGTTCCTGACCCGCAACCCGGTCGCGAACAACTTCGGGGTCGGCGAGGTCGACCTGGACGCCGACCGCGACATCACCGAGACCTGGACGTACGGGGCGGGCGCCAAGGTGAACAGCCCCCTCGGCGAGACCGAGGTCGCCGGCAACATCAAGCACAACGACGAGGGCTGGGCCGGCGGCGAGGTCGGCGTCAACCACAAGTACGAGGACCCGAGCGGCACCGTCAACGGCACCGTCGGCGGCAAGGTCACCTGGGACGAGAACGAGAACGTCGGCGGCGGCTTCAAGGTGGGCGGCGGCCACACCCCGAGCGGCAGCCAGGCCGAGTACGAAGGCAACTGGAGCCACGAGGGCGACTACTCGGACAAGTACAAGGTCAACACCCCCGTCTACAACACCGAGGGCTCGTGGGCCGAAGGGCCCAAGGACGAGACCCCGCCCTGGGACAAGTAACGCCTCCCGGACGAACGCCGCCCCGGCCCCCGGGGCGGCGTTCGTCATTTCGTTGAAACCGTTCCAACGCGCGCCGCGTCGAATGGTGGAACCGCGTGCCCGGAGACCGTGAGCCGTGCCTGAAAGAGCTCCCGAGAAGGCAAAGCCGAACGGGGGCCGGGACGCACCCGGCATTCCTCAGGAGGCGGTCTTGGGCACTCAGCTCAATGTCAACCCGGCGCGGATCATGCAGCACGCGCAGGAGATCACGAACACGATCCGTCCCGAACTCGACAAGGGGCTCCAGGAACTCAACGGCAACGGCACCATCGAGGGCGGCGACTTCAGCATCACCGGGACCCTCGCGGCGATGGCGTACCCGATGGCCCTCCAGTGGGCCTTCGAGGACCTCCAGACCCACCTCGAAATGCTCGACGGCTACGCGTCCAACCTGCAGACCGCCTCGCGCACCTACGGGAACGCCGAGACGGCCAGCACGATCCAGCAGGTCTGAGGGAGCCCGCCGTGAGCCTCTTCAACTCCTACGACGTCCTCATGGGGACGGCCGAGACCCAGACGACCATCGCGTCCGTCCCGCTGCCCACGGTGATTCCGGTCGCCTTCATGTTCAAGGCGTCCAAGGGCGCCCCCGCGAATCTCGAGACGGCGGCGAAAGCCTGGGAAACGGCCGCGCAGAGCATCGAGAAGACGAAGACGATGCTGCAGGAACGGCTCGGCGCCATCTCCCAGCGCGACTGGGACGCCGCCGACCGCCGCGCCTACGAGGCGAAAGTCCAGGAATTCGTCTCCCAGCTCGACGCCATGCAGGTGTTCTGCCAGGCCGTCCAGATCGCCCTCCTCGTCTTCGCGTGGGCCCTCATGGCGTTCGCGATCTTCGCAATCGCGCTCGGCACCTTCCTGTCGGTCCTCGCCGGCATCGCCCTCGCCGCGCTCCTCAGCGTCGTGGGCGCACCCGTCTACGCGTCCTGCGTGAGCCTCGCGTCCACCAGCGTCGCCATCACCGGCGTCGCGACGGGCATCCTCGCCGCCGCCGCGTCGCTCGCCGCGGTGGTGTTCCAGGGCGGCTCGATGCTCGCCGCGTTCACCTCCTACCAGCGCGGCAACGAGGCGGCCCTCACCGACTTCACGCAGGCCCAGATGAACGGCTCCGCGACGGCGCTGACGAACCTCGCGCAGAACGCCGTCAACGCGCCCCTCGCCTTCATCGACTCCCGCGGCGGCGGCTCGTCCCCTCTCAGCGAGATCGACCTCGACGCCGACCGCGACGCGGACGGCATCTGGACGGCCGGCGGCGGCGCGACCTTCGAGACCGCCGGCCAGACCGAGATCACCGGCGGCGCGCACGTCCAGTGGGGCGACGACGAGGGCTTCGTCGGCGGCGACGTCTCCGGCGGCGTGAGCACCCAGGGCGGCTGGAGCGCGGAGGGCGAGGTCGGCTACACCGACTCCGACGGCGTCGGGCAGGGCGACGCCGGCACCCTCAATTACAGCGCCTCCGGCGGCTACGAGGCCGAGAACGGCAGCGGGCACAACTACGGCGGCACCGTCGGCGTCGAAGGCGAGCACGACTTCGAGTCGGGCGACGGCAGCACGTCCGTCTCGGCGACCGGCACCTACAACGGCGGCGACGTGGCCGGCTACACGCAGAACTACCAGTATTCGGGCGACGGCCAGTCCCACTGGAACGGCAACGTGAACACCCCCGTCGCCGACATCCCCGTAGGCGACGAAACCCCACCCTGGGACCAGTAGCGCAAACCTTACGAACGCCGCGCGGACGAGCCGTCCAACTCGTCCGCGCGGCATTCGTCATGCCCGCCCACCTGCGGACTTGTGCCACGAGCGTCGAATAGGCCCCGATCGTCCAGTCCGGAACCCTTTGCGCGCACCGGCCGAAACGGCCCTTCCGCGTTTCCGGGCCGGGACGTCCACTAGCCTCCCCCGCGCACAGGCGACTCAACGAGAGCGGGGACCGTGGCACCGGGACGGAAAGACGTCAACCCAGAGCGCATCGACAAGCACGGCGCGGACCTTTCCTCGACCGTCATTCCCAAGATCGACAACGCGGGGAAGGTGCTGAGCGAGTCGGGCGTCTACGACCTCGAAGGCGGCGATTTCAGCATCATCTGCCT
Organism: Actinomadura sp. WAC 06369; assembly: GCF_003947565.1. Taxonomy (NCBI): domain Bacteria; kingdom Bacillati; phylum Actinomycetota; class Actinomycetes; order Streptosporangiales; family Thermomonosporaceae; genus Actinomadura; species Actinomadura sp. WAC 06369. Next base: position 7,974 of record NZ_QHJN01000075.1, read on the forward strand.
GCACGCGTCCGTCGCCTACCCCCTGGCCGTCCAGTTCGCCTTCGAGGACCTGAAGGCGCAGAAGCGGGTCGCCGAGTCGTACGTCGAACGGCTGTCGAAGACCGCGGCGACCTACGGAACGGCCGAGGAGAAGAACAAGCTCAAGCGTTCGTGACCGCCGCGGCAACGAAGAGGGACGCGAGTTGGCTCCACCACCCGAACAAGGCACCGGCACGCCCGAAGGCGCACAGCCCCCAGCACAGCCCGAATCCACCCCCCAAGGTGGAACGGCCCCCCAAGGTGGAACGGCCCCGCAGGGCGAGACGGCCCCGCAGGGCGGAACGGCCCCGCAGGGCGGGACGGCCCCGCAGGGCGGGACGGCCCCGCAGGGGGGAACGGCCCCCCAAGGGGCGCAGGGCCAGAACCAGGGCCCGACCACACGTGAAGCCTGGCAAAGCCTCGATTCCGGGACACAGCGAAAAGCGGCAACGGCCGGCGCGGGTGCAGGCGCCGGAGCCGCGGGCGCCGCCGCGATAGGCGCGTTCGTCCCCGGTAATTCCGTGGTCGGCGCCGCCGAGGGCCTGATGAGCGGGGCGGTCGCCATGGCCGCGGCCGCCGGAGTCCTTCCGCCCGCCCTGGTCATCGCCTTCCAGTTCAAGCTCGCCTCCGGAAAGCCGCAGAACCTGGAGAAAGCGGCGAACAAGTGGGCCCAGTCGGCCCAGGAGGTCCGGACGGCCACCGAGCAGTGGAAAAGCTTCGTCAGCGGCATCCCGCACGCGGACTGGAACGCCGACGACCGCGAGAAGTACCAGCAGACGGTGGACGACTACTGCCTGCAGATGGAGTACCTGCACAACTACTGCATGGCGGTCCACTACGCCCTCACCTCCCTGGCCTGGGCGCTGTTCGTCTACGCCGTAGCCGCCATCGCCATCGCAGCCTTCCTGGCGGCACTGGTGGCCGCCGCAGGGGCCAGCCTCGGCACCCTGTACCCGGCGTGCGTGTCCCTCGCGGGAACAGCCCTCACCGTCGTGTACGTGATGACGGGGATCCTCGCCACGGCTGGTGAACTCTGCGCCGGGGTCCTCGCGGGCGGCGCCGCCGTCACCGCGAACAAGCAGGCCGAGCACGGGAGCAAGGAGGCCGCCACCGCTTTCAAGCAGGCCCTGATCACCGGCTCGGCAGGCGCCGGCGCGAACCTCCTGGAAGGCGCCGCCAACGCGGGCCTGTCCTGGCTGAACCGCGCGAACGGCGAGGTCGGCAATGTCCCGGGGGTGCCGGGTGATAGGTGGGGACACCGAGGCTACGGTCTTCAGTCGATCGACCTGGACGCGGACCGCAGTTACGACGAAACGTGGAATGTCGGTGGCGGCGCCAAGGTCAAGGTGCCGCACGAGGTGGGGCCGGAGTTGGAAGTGTCCGGCCACCGCAAATACGGGCCCGAGGGCTATGCCGGGGGCGACTTCGAGGTCAAGGGAAAGCAGCCGGGACCCGGGGTTGATCTGGGCGGCGGAGTAAAGCGGGAGTGGAACGAGGAAGGTGACGAGAAGACGACCTATAGTGCCGGTCTCGAGCAGCCGCAGTCCGGAGTCAAGTTGGGGTATGAAGGTACCGTCAACCCTGACGGAAAAGCCGAGAACAAAGCCACATGGGTCGCGCCATGGGGGAGTCGGCAGGCGGACTTCGACCCTCCATGGGACAGTGGAAAGTGAATCGAGGTTTGGGAAAGAGTGAGCGCACTCCTGAGTGTGTCGAAGGTTCGCTTCAAAGATAACTCGCGCCGCAGCTACGCTTACTTCGATGACTCGGGGGAGTTGCTGGCCTCCGTGACTCAAATGGCAGGAGGTCAGCCGCGGGGTCGCCTGGCGCGTGCGTTCGCCGCGGAGCGCGATTACTCCCCGTCCTTCCTGCACGTGACGGCTCCGGACGGCAGCCTGATCTTTTCGATCGAGAGGCCGCCAAGAGATCGCGGTGATGGCACGATCCTGCCCATCATTCGCACGCAGGACGAGGATTTCGTAGGGCGAATCATGCCTAACGACCGCACCGAGGGGGGCCCAGGAGGGGCGACCCGGACCAGGCAGCGCAGATGGCAACTGGTGGGCGCGGACGGTGCGGTGCTGTGCGACGTCGTGCCCAATCTGGTCAGCGAGTTGTACGGCTTCGGCTTTCTGATGGGGAAGAACCGGATCAAATATACGAATGCGTCCGGTGGCCTGATCGCTCGGTCCGACGGAAGGTGGATCGAGTTCGAGCGGGAGGTGGCGGACGATCTGCGGATGCTGGTGATCGCTTCGCCTGTCGCGTTCGATCTGCTCGACGGGGCCTGACATGGGGGCGCCCCGGCTCCGGGGGTGGGGGAGCCGGGGCGGCGCGGGGGGACGTCAGCGGCGGTCGCCGGGGTGGTTGCCCTTGTAGTTGTTCATCGCTTCCTGGGCGCGCTGCTGCTGGACGCCCAGTTCCCGTGCGAGGTCGCGCATCTGGCCCGCGAAGCCGTTCGCGAGCTTGTCGAGGGACGCGAGGGCCTTCGACGGGTCGAGGGGCTTCTCGGGGTCGCCGAAGACGGACGAGCTGGCCTCGCGGACCTTCGTCTGGAAGTCCGTGGCGGCGGCGTTGACGGCGGTGCGGATCTCGGCGCTGAGTTCGGCGGAGCCGAGGCGCATGGCGCGGGGGTCGATGTCGAGCCGGGTCAGCCCGCCTTCGGCGCGGTACTCGGCGATGATGCGGCCCTCGGCGGCCTCGCCCGTCCCGACGGCCTCCTGGACGGACTCCTGGATCTTGGAGAAGTCGCCCATCTGCTCCTGCATGTCGCGCTGGAAGCGCTCGAAGCCTTCCCCGAGGCTGAAGTCGGCCATGTGTGCTTACTCCTGGTGTGCGGTCTGGATGAGGCGGGTCCCCTTGCGGCGGTCGATGTAGTAGCCGCGGCCGGGGGGAAGGGGGTGGCCCTTGATGTTCCCGAGCACGACGCCCTCGTCCTTGTTACCCGACATGAGCAGGCTGGGCGATCCCATTTCCTTGATGCGCTGCAGGATCGGGTCGTACATCGCGCGGCCCGCGCCGCCGTAGGCGCGGGAGACGATGACGTGCAGGCCGATGTCGCGGGCCTGGGGGAGCAGTTCGGCGAGCTGGGTGACGGGGTTGTTCGAGGTCGCGACGAGGTCGTAGTCGTCGATGATCAGGAACAGGTCGGCACCCGTCCACCAGGAGCGGTCGCGGAGCTGCTCGGGCGTCAGGTCGGCCGGTGGGAGCCGGGCCTGGAGGGCGCCGACGATGTCCTTGACCAGGCCGGACGCGGCGGCGGACGAGGCCGCGTAGCCGATGCGGTGCTCGGTCTCCGCGGCGTCGAGGAGGGCGCGCCGGTAGTCCAGGAAGATCATTCGGGCCTGCTGCGGCGTGTACCGGTCGATGATCGCCTTGGTGATGATCCGCATCAGGTTCGACTTGCCGCACTCGGTGTCGCCGAGGACGAGGAAGTGCGACTCCTGCTGGAAGTCGAGGAAGACCGGCTGCAGGGAGTCCTCGTCGATGCCGATCGGGATGCGCGACCCGGTCTCGGCGGACGACGGCAGCGACGCCAGCGGCAGGACGGCCGGCAGCATCCGGACCTGCGGGGCCTTCGGGCCCTCCCAGTTCGACGCGACGGCGGCGACGAGCTGCTTGACGCCGTCGGCGAGCGTGGAGTCGTCGGAGTTGCCGTCGAGGCGGGGGAGCGCGGTCAGGCAGTGGTGGCCCTCGCGGGTGAGGCCGCGGCCGGGCTTGCCCTCGGGGACGTTGTCGGCGAGCCGGCGGTCGATCTCCGAGTCGTACGGGTCGCCGAGGCGGAGCTCCAGCTTGGTACCGAAGAGGTCCCGGATGTTCATCCGGAACTCGGACCACTTGTTGACCGTCGCGATGACGTGGATGCCGTAGCCGAGACCGCGGGCGGTCAGGTCGGTGATGGTGCCTTCGAGGTTCTCGTAGTCCTGCCGGAGGGTCATCCAGCCGTCGACGACGAGGAACACGTCGCCGTACCCGTCGCCGCTGAGCTCCCCGGACGCCCGCATCCGCCGGTACGTCGGCATGGAGTCGATGCCGCGCTCGGCGAACTCGCGCTCGCGGGTCTCCAGCAGCGCGGTGACCTCCGCGACGGTGCGCCGCACGCGGTCGGCGTCGAGGCGGTTCGCGACGCCGCCGATGTGCGGGAGGTCGCTGAGGGCGCTGAGCGTGCCGCCGCCGAAGTCGAGGCAGTAGAACTGCACCTGCTGCGGCGTGTGGGTGAGCGCGAGGGACGCGATGAGCGTGCGGAGCGTCGTCGACTTGCCGGTCTGCGGCGACCCGGCGATGCCGGCGTTGCCCGCGGCGCCCGACAGGTCGACGTACATCGGGTCGCGGCGCTGCTCGAACGGCTTGTCGATGATGCCGGTGATGGCGTGCAGCCGGTTCCGCCAGCCCTCGTGCTGGGTGGTGAGGCCGTGCCCGGGGACGACCGCGAGCGTCGGCAGCAGCTCGTCCAGCGTGGGGGACGCCTCGAGCGGCGGCAGCCAGATCTGGTGCGCGGGCGGGCCCTGGTTCTCGAGCTGCTTGACGACGACGTCGAACAGCGTGCCGACCGACTCGCGCTCCTCCTCCTGCTGCTGCTCCTGCTGCTGCTCGATGACCCGCGGCCGGATGTAGTCCGGGATGTACGGGACGATCTGCTTGACGACCTGCGGCCCGGCCTGCTCGCGCGGCGCGAGGTCCTCGTCGGCCGGCCCGGACACGTACCCGGCGCGGAACCGGGTCATCGCCTCGGTGCCGAACTTCATGTAGCCGTGGCCGGGTGCGGACGGCAGCTCGTAGGCGTCCGGGACGCCCAGCACGACGCGGGACTCCTGCGCGGAGAACGTCCGCAGGCCGATCCGGTACGACAGGTGCGTGTCGAGGCCGCGGAGCTTGCCTTCCTCCAGCCGCTGCGACGCGAGCAGGATGTGGACGCCCAGCGAACGGCCGAGGCGTCCGATCATGACGAACAGGTCGGCGAACTCGGGCTTGGCCGACAGCAGCTCGGAGAACTCGTCCAGGACGAGGAACAGCGTCGGCATCGGCTTGAGGTCGGCGCCCTGCTCGCGGGCCTTCTCGTAGTCGCGCAGCGAGGCGTAGTTGCCCTGGGCCCGCAGGTACTCCTGGCGCCGCACCATCTCGCCGTGCAGCGCGTCGTACATGCGGTCGACGAGCGGGAGCTCGTCCTCCAGGTTGGTGATGATCGCGGAGACGTGCCGGAGGTTCTCCATCCCCAGGAACGTCGCACCGCCCTTGAAGTCGACGAGGACGAAGTTCAGCACCTCGGGCGAGTGCGTCATCGCGAGCCCGAGGACGAGCGTCCGCAGCGCCTCGGACTTACCGGAGCCGGTCGCGCCGATGCACAGGCCGTGGGGGCCCATGCCGCCCTGCGCGGACTCCTTGATGTCGAGGTGGACGGGCCGTCCCTCGGGGTCGATGCCGATCGGCACCCGCAGCCGGTTGCGGGGCGCCCGCGGGCGCCACATCTCCGCGGCGTTCACGTTGAACGGGTTCTCGATGCCTAGCAGCGACGTCACCGTGGTCGCGCCGGACAGCGCGTCCTCCTCCGGCCCGGCGGAGGCGCTGGCGCGCAGCGGCGCGAGCTGGCGGGCGAGGGCCTCCGCCTGCTGCAGGGTGATGGAGTCGGGCTTGCCGATGCGGTTGGGGACGTCCTTGCCGGTGCGGTCCTTCGTGAGCCGCGCGACCTGCTCCTTGGTGACGGCGACGCGCAGCATCGCCTGCTCCACGACGGGCGCGGTGGAGCCGGTGAGGTCGATGACGCAGACGCCCTCGACGCCGTCGGCGGCGAGCTGCGAGTCGTAGGACGCCTGGCCGCCGTCCATGATGATGATGTGGTACGGCAGGTCGTCCTGGGACAGGCCCGGCTGGAACCGCGGACGGTCCTTGACGTCCTGCCCGAACATCGCCTCGAGCGTCGACATGCTTTCGGCCATCAGCCGGACGGGCCCGGCCGCGTCCGTCTCGGTGGGGTGCAGGTTGTGCGGCAGCCACTTGATCCACTGCCACCACGGCATCCGCTGCTTGGACGCGCACACCGCGATGCGCACGTCGTCGGGGGAGTGGAACGTCGCGATCTGCACGATCAGCGCCCGGATCAGCCCGTACACGGCCTCCGGGTCACCGGACGGGACGAGCCGCGCGAACGACCGCAGCGACACCGAGATCGGCAGGTTCGGGACGTTCGAGTGGGCGCGCACGAACCGCCGCAGGGCGCCCGCGGTCATCGGCTCGAGGTCCTCGATCGGCTTCGTCTCCGGCGGGATCAGCTGCACGGCGAGCTTCTGCGCGCCCGTCCCGATGCGGACCTGGATGAAGTCGTCGTCGGACGGGCGGCGCTCCCACAGCCGGGCGCTCATCGCCAGCCACCACAGCGACGCCGGGTCGGGGCTGCCCCATTCCATCGCCTCGCGCTGCTGCTTCGCGGCGGCGCGGACCTTCTTGCGGACCTGCCCGAGGTAGCGCAGGTAGTCGCGGCGGTCGTTGTTCAGCTTGACCTTGCGCTCGCCGCTGCTGCGGCCGACCTGGCCGAGCATCATGCCGAACATGGAGATCGCGAACATGCCGCCCGCGACGTACTGGAGCGGGCCCCCGCCGCGGCCCACCAGCATGAAGACCATGGCGCCGGAACCGGCCAGCATCGGCAGGTACGTCAGCACTCCCTGGAATCCCTGCGGGATCAGCTCGGGAAGTTCGGGGGGAGACTCAAGCAGGATCTCTCCACGCGGCGGCGCGGGGGGTTTCCGCCGCTCCCTCCGTCGGACGATCACCGTGCTCACGCTGCTGTTCCTCCCTCGCACCGGAGAGCGGCCCGCCGACCCCGGGAGATCGCCCGCCCGTCGGATCGTCGGCGGCTTGCGCCCACTTGACCGGATTGATGGTAGAGGTCTCGACGGACGCCGACTACACGGCGGCAGTGTCCGGATACTAGGGTTAGCCCGATTCGCACCACTGAGGAGGCACGGGACCCGGCACACCTGACCGCAACCGCAGGTGTCACGCCCCCCGTTTCAACCGGACAACTTGCGAGGACATCGTGAGCGCTCCCCCTGGGGCCGATCTCTGCCGCGTCACGGTCGTCGGGCCGAGCCGACGGGTCGATATCGCCCTGCCCGCGGACTCCACGTTCGCGGAGCTGTACCCGACGATCCTGCGGTACGCGGGCCAGAACCTGGCGGACGCCGGGCTGGCCCACGGCGGCTGGGTCCTGCAGAAACTGGACGAGGCGCCGTTCGAGCCGTCCAGCACGCCGTCCCACGCGGGGCTGCGCGACGGCGACCTCATCTACCTGCGGCCCCGCATGTCGCAGATCCCCGACCTCGCGTTCGACGACGTCCCCGACGTCGTCGCGACCGCCGTCAACGATCGGCCCGGGCGCTGGCGGCAGGACTCCACCCGCCGGTTCGCGCTCGGCTGGGGCGTCGCCGGGCTCATCGTCGGCGGCCTCGCGCTGCTGCTGTCCGGGCCGTCCTGGCTGGTCCCGGCGATCGTCGCGGGCGCCATCGCGATCGTCCTGCTCGCGGGCGGCGTCGCACTGTCGCGGGCCCTCGGCGACGCGGGCGCCGGCGCGGCGCTCGGCTACGCGGCCCTCCCGTACGCGTTCCTCGCCGGGATGCTCGCCCCCGCCGGGGACGACGCCCTGACGGACCTCGACGCCCTGCACCTGGTCGCGGGCTTCGGCGCGGTCGTCCTGGCCGCGACGATCGCCGGGTTCGGCATCGCGCAGGGACTGCCCGTCTTCTACGGCATCGCCATCGCGGCGCTGTTCGGGACGATCGACTGCGCGATCCCGATGGTGTTCGACATGGACGCCGCGGGCGTCGCGGCCGTCACCATCACGATCGTCCTGGCGCTGACGCCGCTGCTGCCCGGCATCGCGTTCAAGTTCGCGCGCGTCCGGCTCCCACCGGTGCCGAGCAGCGCGGAGGACCTGCGCCGCGACACCCTCTCGGTGGACGGCCAGGAGCTGCTGGACCGCACGTCCCTCGCCGACCGGTACGTCACCGGCGGCGTCTCGGCGATCGGCCTGACGGTCCTCGGCGGCGCGATCCCGCTGTCGTTCGACGACGGCTGGGCGTCGCCCGTCATGTGCCTGGTCGTCGCGTTCGCGGTGCTGCTGCGGGCCCGGCTGTTCCGCGGCCGGAACCAGAAGCTGTGGCTGCTGGTCCCGGGCGTCGCCGCGCTGGCGCTGCTCGCCGTCGGCACGGCGCTCGGCATGGACTCGCAGGCGATGCTGCTCGTCGCCGTGCTGGTGCCGACCCTGGTGGTGTCCGGCATCGCGGTCGGCGTCGGGATGTGGCTGCCGGGGAACCGGCCGACCCCGTTCTGGGGACGCGCGGGCGACATCATCGAGATCATGCTGGTGGTCGCGATGATCCCGCTGGCGCTCGGCGTCACGGGCGTCCTCGAGTACGTCCACACCCTGGCGAGCTGACCGGCGAGGAGGACGTTCGATGCAGACGAAGAGGGATCTCCTCCAGGCGCACCGCCTGATGACGCACCGCGCGTCGCAGGCGCTCATCCTGGCCGAGCCGGACTTCCCGGAGCAGCCGCTGCGCAAGCTCAACGTCGGGCTGTTCGCCGGCATCATGGTGGGGGTCCTGGCGGCGGCGGTGTTCGGCATCGTCGGCCTCCTGTTCGGGGGCGGCAACAAGGGCCTGGACGCGAAAGGCGTCGTCCTCATCGAGGAGGAGACCGGCGCCCAGTACGTCTGGTGCACCCCGCAGGGCTCGCAGAAGGCGGTGCTCTGCCCCGTCGCGAACTACGCGTCGGCGAAGCTGGCGGCGTCCATGGCGGAGGGCTCCCCGCAGCAGAAGACGGTGTCGGCGAAGTCGCTCGCGGAGTTCCCGCGCGGCCCCCGCATCGGCATCCCGGACGCCCCCGACTCGGTGCCCGAGGCCGACCGGCTCGTCGGCGGCCCGTGGTCGGTGTGCGTCCGGCAGCGGCAGCAGGGCGGCGTCGGCCAGTCGGTGGTGTCGCTCGTCGCGGGCCAGAAGGTCGGCGGCGAGAAGGTCGACCCGAACAGCGGCGTCGTCGTCAGCACCGGCCAGAACGCCAACTGGCTGATCTGGAAGAACCAGCGGATGAAGCTGTCGCCCGCGGGCCTCACCGTGCTCGGCGCGTCCGCGCCCGCGCAGGTCTCGCCCGGCTTCGTCAACGCGCTGCCCGCCGGCCCGGACTTCGCGCCGCCGAAGGTCCAGGGTGCCGGCGGCAAGCCGTCCTTCGAGGGCGCCACCGGCCGCATCGGGCAGGTGTTCACGGTCAAGGGCGTCGGCGCCGGCGACCAGCACTACGTGCTCCTCGCCGACGGCTACGCGCCCGTCACGGCCCTGCAGGCCGCGCTCATCCAGAACTCGGCGTCCTACACGCTGCCGAAGAACAGCCCGCTGGACGGCAGCGCCGTCACCACGCACCGCTCGACGCAGAAGCTCATCGACGAGCGCCTGCCGCAGGCCGCGATCCAGCTCCGCTCGTACGACCCGTCCCAGTCCCTCTGCGTCGTCTACCCGGACACCGCGAAGGGCTCGCAGACGGCCGAGCTGACGATCGGCGGCGGGAAGGACCTGCCGATGCCGGCGCAGGCGTCCGGATCGGGCGTCGACAATGTCGTGCTTCCCCCGGGCAGCGCAATTCTCGCGGGCGTCCTGCCGAACTCCGGATCGGTCGAGGCGATCAACACTTACCAGCTCGTCACCGATTCCGGACGCCGCCACTCGCTCGCGTCCGCGGAGACGGCGAGCGCGCTGGGATACCAGATCTCGCCGGAGAAGAACGATTCGGTGCCCGTCCCCGCCAACCTGCTGAACCTCATCCCGCAGGGGCCCGCGCTGGACCCGCAGAAGGCCGTCCTGCCCGTCGCCTCGGGCGGTGCCGCGGGATGACCGACAGTTACCGGAAGATCAGGTTCGTGTCAGTCCGGCTTGGTACGCTCCTGATCGTCGCGCATGCCACGGAGGAGTCGTTGTGAGTCAGGCGTTCAGTACGGACTACGCCACGATGAAGCAGGCAGAGGCCATGTTCAAGAGCACGCACACCCAGATGGTGCAGGCCCTGGACGACCTCGAAGCCGACATCGAGGCGCGCCTCGCCGTCTGGGAGGACGACTCGCGCGACGCCTACTTCGAGGCGAAGGCCAAGTGGGACAAGGCCGCCCGGGAGATGGCGGACCTGGTCAAGGAGTTCGGCGAGGGCATCGGCACCGCTCAGCAGAACTACCAGTCCGCCGAGCAGTCCAACACCGAGCTGTGGGGCTGACCGGAGCGAACCGACGCGTCGGCTACGCATTCTCGCAGTTCACGCCGGGGTCGACAGATATTTGATAGCTGGCCTACGGTGGTGGGCTTTACCGTAAGGGCGATGTGCCGCACGATGGGTGGAAAAATCGTGGCAATCGGGTCGAACCGATCAGGCGCACGCCGCGTCCAACACGATGCAAGTGGCTACTGGAAGGGATGACTGATGGGTCAGAGGTCAACGGTCGACAGAGCAGAAATGGCCCAGGCCGCCCAGCGGGTGGAGGCCGCGGCTCAGGACCTGCGCAAGATGCAGGGCGACCTCGGCCAGGAGCAGGCTCAGCTCCAGGGCCGCTGGATCGGTGAGGCGGGCAACGCCTTCACCCGCGTCTACAACGAGTTCAACTCCGAGCTGGGCAACGTGCTCCAGGTCCTCGACGGTCTGCACGAGAAGCTCGTCCAGGTCAAGATCAACTACGAGGCGAGCGAGCAGCAGCAGGCGGAGGAAGTCAACCGCGTCGCCGGCCTGCTCAACGGCTGACCGTAACGAAGAGACCCGAAGGCACGAAGGAGAACGATGTCCTTTCAGTCAATGGACTTCGGCGCGATGCAGCAGGCGTACGCGTCGTTCCAGCAGAAGCACAACCAGATGCGCCAGGAGCTCGACGACCTCGCGAAGAGCGTCGAGGGCAAGCTCGGCCAGTGGGAGGACGGCGCTCGCGAGGCGTACTTCCAGGCCAAGGCCGAGTGGGAGAAGTCGGCCGACGACATCTCCCGCATCCTGAACCAGCTCGGCGTGGTCATCAACTCGTCCTCCGAGACGGGCCAGGCCACCGTCAAGAACAACGTCTCCATCATCGGAGGCTGACGCCCACCGTCATCGATCGGCCGCCGGACGGCTCCGGCGGCCGATCGATGGCGACCGTCAGGATCCGTCTCCCGCGGCAGACCTGACGTATCCGTAATCGCCAGAGCGGCAGCAGTGGATTCGGTGCGGGCTCTTCCGGCCCGCCGGGGGAGGCTCTCATGGGTCAGAAGAGTGAGATCGACAAGGACGAAGTCAGGAACATCCTGCGCGTCCTTCGCACAAACCTGGAAGCTTTCGAGAGCGGCAGCGGTACGCGCAACGACATCTCGATGAACGCCAACATCACCAACTCCGAACTCGGCCAGTACCCGGCCGTGTCGGCCCTGAACGCCTCGACGCAGTCGGCGTACGGCCAGATCAAGGGCCAGTACGACGGCTTCCTCTCCAGCTACCAGGGGATCATCGACGCGCTGGACCGCATGGTCGGCAACCACGAAGAGACCGACCAGGGCAACGCGGCCAACGCCAACCAGGTGAACTCCAACCTGCAGAACGGGTCGCCTACGACCTCGAACACTTCCGCGTACTGAGACCGGCTGACTAGGTGGGATTGAGAAATGGGTAACACTCCGCACCAGGAGCCGATCCGCTCGAACATGGATAGTCCTGTCGAGTGGGACGGTGGCATCGATGAGATGAACCAGATCCTCGACGCGATGGACCCCGGCCGTGTCGAGGGCGCCGGCAACGCCTACAACGGCGCGGCCGCGAAGTTCGAGAGCGCCGCGCGAGTTCTGCGCACCCAGATGTCCGCACTGGGCAACGTCTGGAAGGGCGACGACGCCGACGCCACCATCCAGCAGATGGAGAAGCTGCAGACGAGCGCCGAGAACATGCGCCAGGTCTCCGACGAGACCGGGCGTGCGCTGGTGAACCACGCGGCCGTCATCCGCCAGTTCCAGCAGAACCGTCCCGGCAAGGGCTTCTTCGGCAACCTGTCCTGGGACGACGCGGGCGTCGTCGCGGCCGGCACCGTCGTCGCGGGCCCGGCGGGCGGCATGATCGCCCTGGGCGGCAAGAAGATCGGCGAGGCCCTCGGCATCCTCGACAGCGCCGAAGACGAGGCCGCGCAGAACCACATGCGCCAGCTCGGCGAGGCGACCAACAACTCGAACACCCAGATGCCCGCCAGCATCTCCACCAACCTCCCGCAGACCGGCCTGAACCAGCAGCTCCCCACGAACAACCCGAACCTCGATGGCGGCGGCGGCAGCATCCCCGGCGGCGGCGGTATGGGCGGCGGCCTTCCCGGCGGCGGCAGCATGCCCGGCGGCGGCGGCATGCCGGGTGGCGGCAGCATGCCGGGTGGCGGTGGCATCCCGGGCGGCGGTGGCAGCATCCCCGGCGGCGGCGGCATCCCGGGCGGCGGTGGCAGCATCCCGGGCGGCGGTGGCATTCCGGGCGGCGGTGGCAGCATTCCGGGCGGCGGCGGGATCGGCGGCGGCAGCTCCGACCTGGCCGGTCTTCCCGGTGGCGGCGGCCTGGCGGGTGGCGGCGGCAGCCTCGGCGGCGGGGACCCGTTCGGTCGCGGCGGCCTCGGCGGCGGCGGTGGCGGTATGCCCGGCGGCGGTGCCCTCGGTGGCGCCGGCGGCGGCATGGGCGGCGGCATGGGCGGCGCGATGCCCGGTGCCGGCGGTCTCGCCGGCGGCGGCGCCGGTCGCGGCGGTGGCATGGGCGGCGGAGCGGGCAAGGGCCTTGGTGCCGGTGCCGGTGGCCGTGGCATGATGGGCGGCGCCCCGATGGGCGGCGGAGGCGGCGGCGGCGGTAACCAGGAGGAGCACGAGCGTTCCACCTGGCTCACCGAGGACGAGGACGTCTGGGGCGGTAACGAAGGCGACACCGCTCCCCCGGTGATCGGCTGACCGCAGGCTCGGCCAAAAGAGAATGCGTGACACGGCGTGAGCGGTTCGGACGAGCGTTCGAACTGCTCACGCCGTATCCCATTGAGCGAGGTTGTGCTGTGCGACGGATGACACGATGGCTGGCCGGGATCGGAGCGGGCTCCCTTCTGGTCCTCACCAGCGCGACGCCCGCCGGGGCCGTCCCCGGCCCGCGGAGCGATCAGTGGTGGTTCAAGGCGTGGGAGATCCAGACGAAGGTCTGGCCGGTCACCAAAGGCTCCGGTGTCACCGTCGCGGTGATCGACAACGGCGTCAACGGCCAGCTTCCCGATCTCCAGGGCGCCTTGGTCCCTGGGACGGAGATAACCCAGGGCGGTGGCAACAAAGGGCTCATCGGCCCGACGTCCGATGTAGAGGATTCACACGGCACGGGCATGGCCGGGCTCATTGCGAGCCAGGGGACGGCCACCGGGTACGTGGGCGTTGCTCCCGAAGCAAAAATCATGCCCATCAAAGCCGACCTGACGGAATGGGCACAGGCGATCCGCTACGCCGCTGATAACGGCGCCAAGGTCATCAACCTTTCGCAGGGCTTCGCGGCCAAGGCGTGCCGTCCCGAAACCCAGCAGGCCGTCGCTCACGCACTGGAGCGGGATGCCGTGGTTGTGGCCAGTTCCGGCAACACCGGTGGCACGACCAATCAGGCCATGGAGCCTGCCAACTGCGCGGGCGTGCTAGCGGTCGGAGCTGTGGACAACCAGAAGCGAGCCTGGACGAACACCCAACGTCAGCCTTACGTGGACGTTGCGGCGCCGGGTTTCCTGGTCAACTCCCTTCTTGCGGACGGCACAGTCGCCGAACGCATCGTCGGGACGAGTCAGTCTGCTGCCCTGACCTCCGCCGTGGCCGCGCTCATACGGTCCAAGTATCCGCAGATGACCGGGCGCGAGGTCGTCCAGCGCATCCTCAACACCACCAAGGACGCGGGCCCTCCCGGTAAGGACAACCAGACCGGTCTCGGTGTCATCATCCCGGCGGACGCCTTGAACGCGCAGGTGGCGAAGAACGCGCCCAACTCGGTGTACGCGGACTACGACAAGTGGAAGCAGGCGAACCCGAACGCCGTCCAGGGCGGGCAGCAGGGCGGGGAGAAGGCCGAGAAGAAGGACGTGCCGCCGTCCGAGCAGACGAAGGCCGCCGACAGCGCCGACCGGAACACGATGATCCTGCTCGGGGTCGTCGGTGCGGTCGTGCTCGTGGTCGCCGTGGTCCTCTTCCTCGTCTTCCGGAAGAGCAAGAAGAAGGCCGCTCCGACGGGTTCCGGCCCTGGGGGCGGGTTCGGTCCGCCCGGTGGGCAGCAGTACATGCCGCCGCAGCCGCCGATGCAGCCGCACGGTGGGCAGCCGCAGGGGCCGCCGCCGCAGGGGCCCGGCGGGCCGCAGGGCGGGCCGTACCCGCCGCAGTAGCGAACAGAGGCTTTCGAAGGGGGCGTCGCTTGCGCACAGTGCCGTGCGCGGGCGGCGTCCATTCATGTGCGTCAGATACCGGAAGGGGAGAACATTGAAGATGCGTTTCGCCGTTCCCGTCGCCGCGCTCACGCTCGCGTTCAGTGTGAGCGCGTGCGGTGGGGACTCCGAGGACGGCGCCGGCGACGGTGCGTCGTCCGCGGCGCCGCCCACCGCGGCGTCGAGCGCCCCGGCCGCGACGCCGTCCCAGGGCGGGTCCGGTGGCGGGGCGACGACCGGGAACGGCGGCGGTGGCGGGTCCATGACCGGCAACGGCGGCGGCAGCGGTAGCGGCGGCGCGGGGCAGACATCGCAGCAGAAGATGCTCGCCAAGGTCGTGGAGTGCATGCGGGCCAAGGGGTACGACATGCCCGACCCGGAGCCGGGGAACCCGGCGGTCGCTCCTCGCAACACCGAGGGCAAGGACCCGAACAAGGTCAACGCGGACTCGCAGGAGTGCGTCCAGAAGGCGCAGGCGGGCTGACGCTCCCGTTGGTGCCGCTCACCGGGCGCGGCTTCCGGTGAGCGGCACGAACGCGGCGAGGAGCCGCGAGAGGAGCCGCACGCGTCCGCGTCTTCGAGGCGGACGGACGGGCTGGCGGTGCGACGCGCTCCAGGTGCCGTCCCGTCTTCTCCGTGGCGGTGGGGGGACGGGCGAGGGGCCGCGTCCCGGCCCTTCAGCGGGACGCGGCGGGCCGAGGGCCGCGCGGAGCTGACGAGCGAGGCCACGGGAGTTCTTCGCCTCGACCAGCCGATCGGGGAGTAAGGCCCAGAGCGATCCGCAGAACTCGCCGTACCAGATGCAGATGCCGGGGAACGTCCGGCGCAGGTCGGCGAGGGCCTGGTCGATGTCGGCGTCCAGCTCGATGAAGGATTGGCCGGGGCTGGCGGGCATGGTTTCTCCAGGGACGGTCGTGCGGTTCGCCAGAACGAGGGGATGGTTGTGGACGCTCAAAGCACGCACCGCACCCACACGACCTTTCCGGTCTCGTAAAGGGGACGGACTCCCCAGGACTGGACGAGTTCGATGATGAGCGGCAGTCCCCGGCCGCTCGTCGCGTCGTGGTTCTCCGGACGGACGATCGGGAGACCGGCCCCCTCGTCCCACACCTCCACGCACACGGTGTGCTTGCGCTCGTCCGGGAAGATGCGGACGACGATGTGGCCGATACCCACGTGTTTGTAGGCGTTGGTAACCAGCTCCGTAACCACGAGCCGCCCGACGAAGTCGTCCGCGACGCCCAGTGCGCGGAACTGCTCGACAAGGAAGCGCCGCGCATGCGCGGGCGCCCGGTCGGACGGAGCGAGGACGAGCGTCGGCGTCTCCGGCGCCAAACCCCCAACGGACATCGGAAGATCCCCCTTGCGTGACGAGCCGTTGTTTCTCTCAGTAGGCCACTCGTCGACGCTCGGTGAGTGTTAACGTCAGCGAAGAAGGAACATCCCGTCCTCGTTCAGCCCCCAGCGGTTACAAGAAGTTAAGTCCAGTTAAGGAGATGCGGCCGTGGCCACCCCTCGTCGACGTGCGGTTTCATCCCCTGCACTGGCTGCGTTCGGACGCCAGTTCAAGCGCTACCGGGAACGCGCCGGGTTGAGTCAGGCGCGGGTCGCTCACCGACTTGGCATGACCGCGTCCTTCATCTCGCAGGTCGAAAGCGGGAAGAAGCGGTGCAAACGGGAACTCGTTGAGGTCATGGACCCCGAGTTCAGGGCAGGTGGTGTGCTCCTCAACCTCTATGACGACTTGAACGGTGACGGGACGCTGGGGTTCCCGACATGGTTCGACTGGCCGGAGGTGGAGGCCGAGGCGGAAGTGCTTATCACCTGGGAAAACAGTGTCGTTCCTGGCCTGCTCCAGACCGAGGACTACGCCCGATCGCTGCTGGCGACGGAGGAGGCGCTTCTCGCGCGCATGGCGCGGCAGAACATCCTCACTCGCGATGTCCCTGCTCCGGTCTCG
The DNA here is from genome assembly GCF_003947565.1 of Actinomadura sp. WAC 06369. NCBI lineage: Bacteria > Bacillati > Actinomycetota > Actinomycetes > Streptosporangiales > Thermomonosporaceae > Actinomadura > Actinomadura sp. WAC 06369. Next base: position 24,395 of record NZ_QHJN01000075.1, read on the forward strand.
CTGATCGTCCTGTTACGTGACCAGGTGCTCAGTCACTTCGTCGGTTCCCGCGAGATCATGCGGGACCAGTTGGCTCACCTGCTCAGCATGAGCATGCTGCCGAACATTACCGTTCAAGTGGTCCTCAATGATGACGGTGCTCCGGCCGGGAACGGTGGGTCGTTCGTCCTGGCCACGATGAAGGACCGCAGCGAAGTAGCGTATCTTGAAACTGCAGTACGCGGTATCACCACGGATGACTCGGAGGACCTCATAGCGGTGGCGCGTATCCTAGATACTTTGAGGGGTAACGCGTTGCCTGCAAGTATGTCTCGCGAGCTTATTGCAAAGGTGATGGAGGAAAAGTGGACCTGAGTGAAGCGGTGTGGCGCAAGGCGCGCATAAGCACGGAGAACGGCGGCAACTGCATCGAAGTCGCGGACGTCGTTGGCGGCATCGCGGTACGTGACAGCAAGGACCCGGAGGGCCCCAAGCTCCTCGTGAGTCGTGAGGAATTTCGGCGGCTCGCTGGGGTACTCAAGCGGCTCTGACCGTTGCTTTGAAGGCTCCGGAGGTCGGATCGGTCGTTGTCGGCCGCGTTGCCGCCGTCCAGGATTTCGGTGTTCTGGTGGACCTCGGATCGGTCGAAGGGGTGATCACGGTGCCGAACCTGTCCTGGCGCCGCTTCGATCACCCGTCCGATGTGCTGTCCGTCGGCGAGCGTGTGAGGGTCAAGGTCCTGGAGGTCGACCAGGAGAGGGAGCGGATTTCGCTCAGTGTGAAGCACTTGCTTCCCGACCCCCTGCTCGAAGTGAGCGAGCGGGTGGGCGGTGTCACGGTCGGTGAGGTTGTTTTTCGTGCTCCTATCGGCGTGTTCATTCGCATTTTCGGGGAGTTCGAGGGGCTGATCCCCGAGGCGGAAATGCCGAAGTTCGAGGACGGCGCCGATTGGCGTCCCGGGCGGGATGTGCACGTCCGGATCGCCCGCGTTGATCTCGAGCGACGCCAGATCGCCCTCGCCTCCCCCTGACCCCGGAGACGTCAGCAGCAGTCCTGTTCGTTTGCGTCTGGGCAGGTGGAGGCGGGGGCTACGGCGAGGATGGTGGCGCGTAGGTCGTCCAGGGCGTGGCCAAAGCGGGCGTCGGCCATACGCCGCCGAGATGGCCGCCGCCCGGACGGCCGCCTCTCGGACGGCCGCCGACCGGGACGGCCGCCGCTCGGACGGCCGCCGACCGGGACGGCCGCCGACGGGGACGGGCGGTGGCGGGCGGCCGGGCGGGCGCACATCGTGTCGCAGCCGTGGCCGCTCGCCCGCACCCGCACCCACGCCGCCAGGCTGCGGCCGGCCGTCCGCGACCGCGACCCGGTGGAGGTGTTCGGCCCGGTGGTGCGGCTGGTGCTGGCCGCGCCCGCGTCGGCGGCGGACCGCTACCCAACCGGCAACACCGGACGGGCGCGGGTCGGCATCGGCACCCCCATGCCGCTGCCGGACGATCTCGCCGGGCTGCTGCGGGACGCCGGCGTCGCGCTGGAACCGCGGTAGGTCAGCGGGCGGGGGTGTCGCCCTGGGCCTCCAGGAGGGCGGCGAGGACGGTCGCGAGGCGGTCGCGGTCGGCGGGGGCGAGGGCGTCCAGGAGGCGGGCGTGGTTGGCCAGGTGGAGGGGGAGGACCCGGTCGATCACCTCCAGGCCGTGCGGGGTGAGCCGGATCCGGACGGAGCGGCGGTCGGCGGGGTCGGGTTCGCGGGTGACCAGGCCCTTGGCGGCCATGCGGTCGACCCGCAGCGTGATCGCCCCGGTGGTGACGAGCGACGCGCGGAGGAACGCCCCCGCGGTCAGCTCGTAGGGCTCGCCGGAGCGCCGCAGCGTCGACAGGACGTCGAACTCGCCCGGCTCCAATCCGTGCTCGCCGAGGAAGTCCTTGATCGCCTTGTCCCAGAGCCGGGACAGCCGCAGGAGGCGGCCGACGACGCCGATCGGTGAGACGTCGAGGTCGGGCACCTCGCGGCGCCACTGCTCCAGCACGGCCTCCACCGCGTCCATGAATCCTCCCGCTTCAGATAGATGAGCGCTCGCCTAATTGACACTCATGCGAGTGCTGATTATCTTAGCGCTCGTTAAACGAGTCCTCGTCCAGGGAGTGTCATGTCCTACCCCGACCCTCGGTACTTCGGCGAGAACGGCGAGGTCAGCGCCGTCTTCCGGCCCGCGGACGCGGCGCCCGACCACGTGTCGCGCGGCGGTGTCGAGTACCACTACCTGTCGACCAAGGCGTCCACCGGCGGCGAGTACGGCCTGTACCGGGTGAACATGGGGCCCGAAGCCGGCGGGCCCAGCACGCACTTCCACAGGTCGATGTCGGAGGCGTTCTTCATCCTGTCCGGCACCGTGCGGCTGTTCGACGGCGAGCGCTGGGTCGACGGCACGTCCGGCGACCACCTGTACGTGCCCGTCGGCGGGCTGCACGCGTTCCGCAACGAGTCCGGCGAACCGGCGTCGATGCTGATGATCTTCGCGCCCGGTGCGCCCCGCGAGGAGTACTTCGAGAACGTCACCGAACTGGCGGGACTCTCCGAGGACGAGCGCGCGGAGTTCTTCCTCCGCCACGACAACTTCTTCATCTGATCGACTGAAAGGCATCACCATGACGGAAGACGCCGCCGGACGAGTCACCGTGCTCGGCCTGGGCGCCATGGGATCGGCGATCGCCCGGACGTTCGTCGACCGCGGCTACCGCACGACCGTCTGGAACCGGACGGCGAGCAGGAGCGCGCCGCTCGCCGGCGCCGGGGCCGCCGTCGCGCCGACGGCCGCCGAGGCGGTCGCCGCGAGCCCGCTCGTCGTGCTCTGCCTCCTCGACGGCGCGGCGGTCGACGCGGTGCTGGCGTCCGTCGGCGCCGCCGCCGAGGGCAAGGTGCTGGTGAACCTCACCAGCGGTTCCCCCGCCCAGGCCCGGACGAACGAGCGCTGGGCGCACGAGCACGGCGCCGAGTACCTCGACGGCAAGCTCATGGGCGACCCGCCCGACATCGGCAAGGAGAGCGTCCTCGTCCCGATCAGCGGTTCCGGGGCCGCGTGGGCCGCCCACGAGGCCGCGCTGCGCGAGCTGGGCGGCGTCGCCTACCACGGCCCGGACGCGGGCGCGGCGGCCGTGGAGTTCAACGGCCAGGTCGCGATGGGCTACGAGATGCTCATCGGCTTCCTGCACGTCCTGCGGCTGGTGCAGGCGGAAGGCGGCGACGTCGCGGCGTTCGGCGCGCGCCTGGCGGGCTCGGTGGCCGCCTACCCGCCGCTGCTCACGGCCGTCGCCGAGGCCGCCGCGAGCGGCGAGTACCCGCCGGACCTGGGCCCGCTCCGCGTCCAGGCCGCGCTCATGGACGACCTGATCGGCCACCGCGAGTCCGCGGGCGTCGAAGCCGTGCGGATGCGGGAGGTCAAGGACCTGATGGACCGCCGCATCGCCGGCGGCCACGGCGAGCAGGGCTTCTCGAGCCTGTTCGAACTACTGGGGAAAGGCTGACAGGCATGGACGACAAGGACGCATCGCTCCTCCTCTTCCGCAACACCATGCGGATCACCGACGGCCACCTGGCCGGGTTCCGGGACGCCATCGCCCGCGCCGTCGGGTTCGCGCAGGAGCATGGCCCGCAGCTCATGGTGCAGACGTTCGTGGACGAGGAGCTGATGCTCGCGCACAGCTTCCAGCTCTACCGCGACTCCGACGCCGTCCGCCTGCACTGGAAGCTCGCGGACCCGTACATCCAGGACGTCATGGAGCACTGCCGCGTCGAGCACTTCGAGGTGTTCGGCGAGCCGGACGCCGGCGTCACGGCGGGCCTGCGCGCGTCCCTCGGCGCGCGGACCCCGCTGACGTTCGCCCCGCGCGTCGCGGGCTTCCTGCGCTTCGGCGAGGCGCCCGCGACCCCCGCCGGCTGACCGGCGGCGCGCATGGCAGGCTCGACCCATCGGCCACGACAGGAGAGCGCATGCGCACCGAGACCTTGGAAGTTCCCACCCCGGACGGCCGGGCCGACGCCTTCGCCGCCTTCCCGGACGACGGCGGGCGGCACCCGGGCGTCCTGCTGTACCCGGACGCCTTCAACCTGCGGCCCGTCCTGGAAGGGATGGCCCGCGAACTGGCCGGGCACGGGTACTGCGTGCTCGTCCCGAACCTCTTCTACCGGCACGGCCCGGCACCGGTCGTCGACCTCCCCGAGCACATCGGGGAGGACGTCCGGTCCGAGGTGATCGGCCGGGTGTGGCCGCTGATCAAGGAGCACTCCACCGAGCGGATCCTGCGCGACGCCGACGCCTACCTCGGCTTCCTCGGGTCCCGGCCCGAGGTCGCGGACGGGCCGGTCGGCGTGGTCGGCTACTGCATGGGCGCCGCCCTGGCGATGCGCACCGCCGCCGCCCGCCCCGACCGGGTGGCGGCCGTCGCCGGGTTCCATCCCGGCATGCTGGTGACCGACGCCTCCGACAGCCCGCACCGCCTGCTCGCCGACCTCACCGCCGACGTCCACCTCGGCGTCGCCGAGGGCGACCTGTCGCCCGAGGCCGCCGCCGAACTCGGCGAGGCCCTGGACGCCGCGGGCGTCGCCCACGACATCGAGCTGTACCCGGGCACCGTCCACGGCTTCACCATGTCCGACACCGACGCCTTCGACGCGTCCGCGCTCCGCCGCCACTGGGACCGCCTCCTCGCCCTCCTCGCCCGCACCCTGACCGCCGGGTGAGGGGACGCCGGTCAGCGGGCGGCGTCGTCCGGGTCGGGCAGCCGGGCGCGGCGGAGGCGTTCGATCTCCTCCACCGCCCGCACGACCTTCCGGGCGGGGCCGTCGGAGTCGGGCCAGGTGTAGCAGGTGAGGGCGTAGAGGTTCACCGGCAGGGCGCGGCCCTTCAACCGCACGGCGGGGCAGTCGGCGGGCAGCGGAGCCTGCCCGGCCGCGGCGATCTCGACGCCCGTGACGTCGGCCCACGGGTACCGCCGCGTCAGGAAGAACGCGTGGTGCCGGATGCCTTCGTCGGTGACCACCACCCTGCACCGCGCGGCCCGGAACACCGGCACCTGCCCCGCCGACAGCGCGAGCAGGGCGAGCACGAACGCCGGGTCCTCGGCCAGCGGGTCGGCGCCGATGCCGCCGACCACCAGGAACACCAGCCCCTCGACGATCACCGCACCGACGACCCGGAAGGGCCGGCTCCGGTACGTGCGCCGCATCACACGACACTAAACCGGGGCGGGCGCCCGGACAACGGCGCGGCCACGTCCCGTATCGGGGCTTGACCCTCACACCGTGTCAGGCGGTCGACTCGGAGATGCCATGTTCACCATCGGAGAATTCGCCAGGCACGGGCGTGTATCGGTCCGGATGCTGCGTCACTACGACGCCATCGGGCTGCTGCGCCCGGCCCACGTCGACCCCGCCAGCGGCTACCGCTACTACGGCGCCGCCCAGCTCGCCCGCCTGAACCGGATCATCGCGCTGAAGGACCTCGGGTTCACGCTCCAGCAGGTCTCAAACATCGTGGACGACAAGGTCGGCGCGGACGAGCTGCGCGGCATGCTGCGGCTGCGCCGCGCCGAGCTGGAGACGGCCGTCGCCGCGGCGCGGGCGCGGCTGGTGCGGGTCGAGGCGAGGCTCCGAGCGATCGAGAGCGAGGGACACATGTCCGCGAACGACGTCGTCGTCAAGAGCGTCCCGGCCGTGCGGGTGGCGGAGCTGACCGCGGCCGCCGCGAGCCTCGAGCCCGAGGAGATCGGGCGGGTCATCCGGCCGCTGTACGAGGAGCTGTTCCGGCATCTGGACGCGGCGGGCATCGCGCCCGCCGGTCCCGGCGTCGCCTACTACGAGGACGTCCCGGACGGCGGCGTCGTCGTCCACGCGGCGGTCGAGGTCGCGGCGCCGCCGCGGGACGGCGCCTTCCGGGTGCTCGACCTGCCTGCCGTCGAACGGGCCGCGACGATCCTCCACCGGGGGTCGATGGACGGCGTGCTGCCGACCGTCCAGACCCTGGCCCGGTGGGTCGACGCCAACGGCTACCGGGCGACCGGCCACCCCCGCGAGGTCAACCTCGAATGCCCGGACGACCGGGACGACTGGGTGACCGAGCTGCAGGCCCCGATCACCGACGCCTGACCGGCGGGCCCGGGGGCGGCGCGCCCGCCCCCGGCGCCGGGTCAGTCGTCGGGGTCCGGGGTGATGTAGCCGCGGGAGATCGCGGCGGCCACGGCGGCGGCGCGGTCGTTGACGCCGAGCTTCGCGTACGCGTGCAGGAGGTGTGTCTTGACCGTGGCCTCGCTGATGAACAGCCGCCGTGCCGCCTCCCGGTTCGTCGAGCCGCGCGCGATCAGCTCGAGGACGTCCAGCTCGCGCTGGGAGAGGGGCTGCGCCGCGGGGCGCCGCATCCGGCCCATGAGCCGGGTCGCGACGGTCGGGGAGAGCACCGACGCGCCGCGCGCCGCCGCCTCCACCGCGCGGAACAGCTCCTCGCGCGGCGCGTCCTTCAGCAGGTAGCCGGTCGCCCCGGCCTCGATGGCGAGGAGGACGTCGCCGTCCGTGTCGTACGTGGTCAGCACCAGCACGCGGGAGGGCACGCCGCGCTCCGCGAGCTCCTTGATGGCGGTGACGCCGTCGGTCCCCGGCATGCGCAGGTCCATGAGGATGACGTCGGGGCGGAGCCGCTCGGCGGCCGCGATGGCCGCCGCGCCGTCCGCGGCCTCCCCGACGACCTCGAAGCGCGCGTCGGCGCCGAACATGCCGCGCAGGCCGTCCCGCACCACCGGGTGGTCGTCGACGATCAGCAGCGAGATCACTCCGCGCCTCCCGCCGGGAGCGCCGGGACGGTCGCGGAGACCGCGGTCCCGCCGCCCGGTTCGGACTCGATGTCGAGCCGCCCGGCGAGGCGCTGCACCCGCTGCCGCATGCCGGCGAGCCCGAACCCGCCGTCGGCGGACCGGTGCGCGCGGCGGACGGCGGCGGGGTCGAAACCGACGCCGTCGTCCCGGACGTCGAGGGTCACCAGGTCCTCCATGTACGACAGGGTCAGGCCGACGCGGCCCGCCTTCGCGTGCTTCGCCACGTTCGCGAGGGCCTCCTGCGCGGTGCGCAGCAGCGCCACCTCGACGTCCGCGTGCATCGGGCGGGCGTCGCCGGTGGTCGTCAGCACCGCGTCGACGCGGTTCGCCTCCGCCCACCGGCGCGCCACCTCGCCGATCGCGTCCGGGAGCCGGGCCTCGGCGAGGACGGCCGGTTCCACCGCGTGGACGGTCCGGCGGGCCTCGGTGAGGCTGTCCCGGGTCAGGTTCATCGCGCTCCCCAGGTGCCGCCGCAGCGCGGCCGGGTCGTCCAGCAGGCCCTCGGCGGCCTGGAGCTGGGCGAGGACGCCCGCGAGGCCCTGGGCGAGCGTGTCGTGGATCTCCCGCGCCATCCGCTGCCGCTCGTCCAGCATCCCCGCCTCCCGGGCCTGGACGAGCAGTTGCGCGTGCAGGCCCGCGTTCTCCGCCAGCGCGGCCTCCAGCCGGGCGTTGGCCTCGTGCAGTTCGGCGAGCGCCCGCTTCTGGTTAGAGTTGCGCCGGTCGTTCATCTCGGCGAAGTGGAAGAACGCCGCGGACAGCAGCAGGGTGACCAGCGCGATGACCGACCATTCCCACCAGCCGTCGTCCCGCATGCTGTCCAGGCCGCCCGCGTACGCCAGCGACGAGATCAGCGCGGTGGCCGCGACGCCGGCGTACTGCCAGCCGCCCTTCAGGTACACGGCCGCCTGGACGTACCCGGCGAAGGTGAAGATGGCGTACCAGGGCGCGAGCACCACCAGCGCGGCGGCCAGCGCCATCACCCCGGTGTAGTACAGGCCGCTCAGCGGCCCGCTGTCCCGCTTCGGGAGGATCCGCTGCCACACGAAGATCCACACCGCGGTCGCGGCGGTGAGGCCGAGCGTCGGCGCGTACCCGTCCTGCTGGAGCAGGGTGATGGCGGTGCTCGCCGCGAGCAGGGCGTACGGGAGGACGCCGAACAGCGCGAGCTCCCGGCGCTCCCCCCGGTCGAACTCCGCGCGCAGCTCGGCCTCGATGCTCACGACCTACTCCCAGCGGAAGTACCGCGCGGCCAACCCGCCGGCGGCGACCGTCCACCCCAGCATGACGGCCACGTGCAGGAGCTGCGGCCAGTCGCCGGCGGCGGCGTCCTGCAATGATTGCACGCCGGCGCCCAGCGGCGTGAAGTCGCTGATCGTCCGCAGGACGTCGTTCATCTGGTCGCGCGGCAGCCACAGGCCGGCGAAGAACAGGATCGGGAAGAACAGGACGCTCCCGGCCGCTCCGGCGCTCTTGCCGTTCGGCACCAGGGACGCCACGAGCAGCCCGAGCGCGAACATCGCCGACGCGCACAGCAGGTACGCCGCCAGGTAGGCCGGCTGCCGCTCCGGCAGCCGCACGTCGAACGCCGTCCGGGCGATCGCCAGCACGAGCAGCATCGTCACCAGCGACATGAGCAGCGACACCAGCAGCTGCGCGCCGAGCATCACCGCGGGCCGGACCGGTGTCGTCCGCATGCGCCGCAGGACGCCCTTCTCGCGGTTCACCGCGAACTGCTGCGGCAGGCCGTTCATCGCGAGCATGGCGATGCCCATCGCGACGAGGATCGGCGCGTAGAGGTCGATGGTCCGCAGCCCGCCGAGCTCCTCCTGCGGTTCGCGGAAGTCCGGGACCAGGCCGAGGACGACGAGCAGCAGCGGGGGGAACGCGAGCGTGAAGAACACGCCCACCGGTTCGCGGAAGAACAGTTTCATCTCGGTGGCGGTCAGCCGGGCCAGTGCGGTCATGGTCGCCTCCTCAGGCGTCGATGGGGCGGCCGGTGAGGGCCACGAACGCGTCGTCCAGCGAGACCTGCTCCACCCGCAGGTCCGCCGCCGTCACGCGGTGGTGGGCGAGGACGGTCGTCACCGCGAGCAGCAGGTCCCCCGTGCCGGTCACGACGAGCTGCCCGCCCGCCCGCTCGACCGACGCGACCTCCGGCAGCGCGGCCAGCACGGCGTGGTCCAGCGGCGCGGACGGCCGGAACCGGAGCCGCTGCCGGTCGTCGACCCGGGAGACGAGCCCCGCCGGGGTGTCCACCGCCACGACCCGTCCGGCGTCGATCACCGCCAGCCGGTCGCAGAGCCGCTCCGCCTCCTCCATGAAGTGCGTGACCAGCAGGATCGTGACGCCCCGGGCGCGGATGTCCTCGATGAGCGCCCACGTGTCGCGGCGGGCCTGCGGGTCGAGGCCGGTCGTCAGCTCGTCCAGGACGGCCACCCGCGGGCTCCCGACCAGCGCGAGCGCGATCGACAGCCGCTGCTTCTGCCCGCCCGACAGCCGCCGGAACTGCGTGTTCCGCTTCTCCGTCAGGTCGAGCGTGTCGAGCAGCGCCCGCCAGTCGGCGGGCGCCCGGTAGAACGAGGCGTACAGCTCCATCGCCTCGCCGACCTTCAGCTTGTCGGGCAGCTCGCTCTCCTGGAGCTGCGCGCCGAGGAGCTGCCGCAGCTCGCCGCCGTCCCGCCGCGGGTCGAGGCCGCACACGCCGATGCGCCCGCCGTCCGGGCGGCGCAGCCCCTCGATGCACTCCACCGTCGTCGTCTTGCCGGCCCCGTTCGGACCCAGAATCCCGAAGATCTCGCCCTGCTCGACGGCGAAGCTCACCCCGTTGACCGCGGTGTGATCGCCGTAGCGCTTGACGAGGCCCTCCACCTCGATGATCGCCATGGCACAAGCGTCGCCTCCGGAACCCCGCCGCCGGATCGCCCGCGCGGTCCGCGGCGGCGGGGTGTTCGGCGGAGCCGGGCATCCACCGAACGGTGGATGCCCGGCTCCCCCTACGCGGGCTCGCGTTCCCGGTCCGCGTCGGCCGGGGCGGGGGCGAGCACGTGCCGCGTGGGGAGGGCGATGAGCAGGGCGACCGCGACCAGTGCCCCGCTCGTCCACAGCGGTCCCAGGTTTCCGGATCCGCCGCCGAGTGCGCCCGCCGCCGCGAGGGGGCCGGCGACGGCGCCGATGTTGAGCGCCGCGGTCGCGTAGGCCCCGCCCATCGTCGGCGCGCCCGCCGCCTCGTACAGGACGCGCGCGATCAGCGTGCCGCCCACCGCGAACGACAGCGCGCCCTGCGCGAACACCAGGACCAGCAGCGCCGCCGGGTACTCGGCGAGGACGGCCAGCGCGGGCCAGCCCGCGAGCAGCAGCGGCCCGCCGACCGCCGGCACCAGGCCCGGGCGCCGGTCCGACAGCCGTCCGGCGACGGACACGCCGGCGAACGACCCCGCGCCGAACAGCGCCAGCACGACCGGCACCCACAGCGCGCCGAGCCCCGCCGTGCCCGTCACGACCGGGCCGAGGAACGTGAAACCCGCGAACGTCGCCGCGTTCACCAGCGCGCCGAGCCCCATGACCAGGACGAGCCGCGGCCGCCGCAGCCACGCGAGCTCGGCCCTGAGGGGCGGACCGTCCGCGCTCTCGCGCGCGGGGCGCGGGAGCCCCCGCAGGATTCCGGCGGCCGCCGGGAGGCAGAGCGCGGCGACCGCCCAGAACGGGGCCCGCCACCCCAGCAGCGCGCCGAGCAGCGCGCCCCCGGGCACCCCGGCGACCGTCGCGGCCGTCGTCCCCGACAGCAGCACCGCGACCGCGCGCCCCTTCCGGTCGGACGGGACGAGCGCCGCGGCGGTCGTCATCGCGACGGCCAGGAAGCCCGCGTTCGCGAGCGCCGCTACGACCCGCGTCGCGAGCAGGACGGTGAAGCTCGCGGTGACGGCGCCCGCGACGTGGGCCGCGGCGAACACGAGGACGAACGCGAGCAGGCTCGTCCGTCCGGGCCGGTTGCGGGCGAGCGCGGCCATCAGCGGCGCGCCGGCGACCATCCCGACGGCGAACGCCGAGGTCAGGGTGCCCGCGGTGGCGACGGAGACGCCGACGTCGGCGGCGATGTCCGGCAGCAGGCCGGCGAGCATGAACTCCGAGGTGCCCATGGCGAAGACCGCCGACGCGAGCAGGTAGAGCGGAAGAGGCATCGAGTGGCTCCGAGGTGAGGAGAGGTACGAGACGACGTCTCGTCACCGCGGTCAGCCCACGGGCGCACTCGTCCGGCCGCATGCGCGGCGGGACGGACTCAGTGGTGCAGGGGGCTGACGGCGTGACCGAAAGCCCCCACCTCAACCGCCTCGGGGCTCGCCATGCCCGCACGCTACCCGACCGCCCCGAGCCGCCGCACACGGGTTTCCCGGAGCCGCCTTGAGGTGCTCGTCGTGATCTCGCCATCGATGGAGGGGAACCTCCGCGAGGCCGACATCGGGGCCGTGGCCGCCCGGACCTTGACCGAAGACGGCCACGGCGGGCGGGAGTACCCGATGACGGGACCCGACGTTCTCGACATGCCGCGGAAACTCGCCGTCCTGGCGGACGCGCTCGGCCGCGAAATCGAATTCGTGGAATTGTCCGAGGCCGAGGCGCGCGGTGGCCAGAGGTGCGCGGCTTCGCTGCCGGTCGCGGGATCGAGTGCTGGAACGACGCCTCACCCGAGGGTGGCGAGGATCTTGGTGGCCAGGGCGACGGCCTGCTTCTTGGCGGTCGGGTAGGGGAGGTTCGTGCCCCGCACCACCTTGCCGCTGGTGCGGTAGGCGTCGGCGGCCGTCCAGGTGATGTCGATGGTGACGTTGCCCTTGCGGACGAACAGCTGCGCGCCGCCGAGCCAGTAGGTCTTGGCGGCGGCCTGGCTGGGGCCTTTGACGATCGGGCTGACCTGGTGGCTGGCGAACGCCTCGTCGCCGAGGCCGGTCAGCTTCTCCCGCCCCTTGTGGAACTCGGGGTCGCCCGCGTTTTCCCAGGCGCTGCCGAACTCCTCCCGGGCCTCCTCGAGCGCGTTCGCGGGGTTCCCTGACGCGTTGGTGTTCACGACGATGTCGAGGTTGCGGCCGTTGGCGGCGCTGAGCCGCTTCCACTGGCACGAGCGGCGCTCCTCCGAACTGGTGATGGTGTCGACCTCGATGCCGCGAACCTTCGCGGGGAGCGAGCCGCGGAGGCCCTTGCAGTAGTCGGGGAGGGACGTCACGACGGCCGCCCGCTGGGTCGCCGAGGCGGAGGCGGACGGGCTGGGGGCGGGGTCGTCCGGGACGGCGACACCGGTGTCGCCGGACGAGCCGGACGAGCCGCCGCGCATCTCCTTGCGGACGGCGCCGGAGACAGCCTTGCCGCCCAGCAGCACGGCGATCGCGGCGATGACGGCGATGACGCCGAGCGCGGCGCGCTTGCCCCCGCCGGCGGCGGCGGGCGGGTGCACCGTCCCGGGCGGCGGCATGGCCCCCGGCGGCGCCATGCCCCCCGGCGGCGGCATGGCCCCGGGAGGCATGGCCGCCCCGGGTGGCATGGGCGGAGGGAAGGCGGGGGACATGCCGGGGCTG
>NZ_QHJN01000076.1:0-36494 GCF_003947565.1 Actinomadura sp. WAC 06369
CCTCGGAGCCGCCTCCCCGCATCTGGCTCTGCCCAGCGTCACGGCCCCCCACCCCGGAAACGGACCGCATGCAGCCCGAGCCATTCACTCTGCTCATGACCGTCTACGGCGGTGACCGGGCCGAGTATGTCAAGGACGCCTTCCGGAGTGCGGTGCACGACCAGACGCTCCGCCCGGACCAGGTCGTCCTGGTACAGGACGGCCCGATCGGGCCGGACGTCGCCGCCGCCCTCAAGGAGCTCGTCGCCGGCAGCCCCGTCGAGGTCACCTACGTCGCCCTCGAGCACAACCGCGGCCTCGGCCCCGCGCTGGACGCCGGACTCCAGGCCGCACGGCACGACATCATCGCCCGCATGGACGCCGACGACATCGCCATGCCGCACCGCTTCCGGCTCCAGGTGCCGCTCGTCCGGTCGGGCGCCGACCTCGTCGGCGCGGGCCTGCTGGAGTTCGGCACCGGCATCGACGACGTCGTGGGCCGCCGCATCCCGCCGAGCGACCCCGAGGACATCGCCCGCTACTCCCGGCTGCACGACCCGTTCAACCACCCCACGGTCGTCTACCGGCGCAGCGCCGTCTGGGCCGTCGGCGGCTACGGCGACCTGCCGCTGATGGAGGACTACTGGCTGTTCGTCCGCATGATCGCGGCGGGCGCCCGGATGGTGAACGTCGCCGAACCGCTCGTCTACTACCGCGTCGGCGACGGCGCCTACCAGCGCCGCGGCGGCCGCGACCTGCTCCGCTCCGAGCTGCGGCTCCAGCGCGAGATGCGCCGCGAGGGGTTCATCAGCGCGTCCCAGTACTGGCGCAACGTGGTGGTGCGGGGCGGCTACCGGCTCGTCCCCACCGCCATCCGCAAGCCGTTCTACCGCGCGGTCGTCGCCACCTACGGCGACCGCCGCAACCGCGAACGCGAGGCGGCCGGCGCCAAGGCCGCCATCGAGGCGGCCCCCGCCGGACCGGTCGACGCGGGCGCACCGGAGAAGCGCGCGTACGTCCCGCGACACGCCCGCCCGCCCGCGCCGGACGACGAGCCGGCGGCGTGGCCGCTGTCCGCCCCGCCGCCCGAGCAGCCCGGCCACCGGACGGGCTGACCGCCGCGGAAACGCGAAAGGCGGCCGCGCCTACCCGCTCACCGCTCCCACAGGACCGGCTGCGCGCCGTTCGCGTCGACGTTCTGCCCCACGCCGAGCACCGTCTCCCCGAACGGGGCGAGCCCGGTGATCTCCTGGTCGCCGTCGCCGCCGAGGCCGGTCCCGCCGGGCTTCGCCGCCTCCCAGGACGTCCCGTCCTTCGAGGTCAGCGACACCACGTCGGCCGAACCGGACGCGGTGCTCCGCGCCGCCGCGGCGAACCCGTCCGGCGTCGCCGTCAGCGCCGTCATGCTGATCTTCCGGTCGTCGCCGGGGACCGGCAGGTCCTTCCAGGTCTTGCCGCCGTCCGCCGAGGTGTAGCCGATCCAGACGAGCCCCTGCTGCGTCGCCGCGATCCCCGCGGCGACGAGCGTGTCGCCCTTCGCGGCCACGTGCGTCAGGTGGGCCTCGCTGACCCCGCTCGGCACCGGCAGCGACTTCAGCGTCCACTGCTTGCCGTCGGCCGACGACCACACCGCCGGGTGGTTGCCCTGCGCGTCCCGGTGCCCGCCGACCGCCACGAACCCCGACGCGGGCGCGGCCACGTCCAGCATCCACTTGAAGGCGTCGGACGTGCCCTTCAGCGCGTTCGCGTCGGCGCCGGTGCCCTTCTCCCACGACTTCAGGTCGCTGGAGGACCAGGCGGAGGCGGAGAAGCCGTGCGTGCCGACGACGACGTACCCGGCGGGGCCCGCCGCGACGCCGCTGGTGGTCGGCGCGCCCTCGCCGTCGGGCCGGAACGCCGCCGCCGAGTCGGCGGCCTGCCAGGTGGCGCCGTCCTGCGAGGAGACGACGAGGGCCCGCTTGGGCGCCGTCTGGTCGTAGCCGACGGCGACCCAGCCGGACTTGCCGGAGGCGACCTCGAGCAGCCGCTGCGGGCCGGGGCGGGTGAACGCCGCGCCGAGGCCCTGCGCGGGCTTCCACGTCGCGCCGTCCGCGGACGTCCACGCGGCGGCGTCGCCGGACGCGCTGCCGACGGCCACGGCCAGCGCGTCGGACCCGGCGACGGCCTGCACGGCGTGGTCGGGCCGGATCACGCCGGGGATCTTCGCGAGGTCGATCGGGACCGCCTGCCCGTTCGCGTCCCACACGGCCAGCAGCGGGTCCATGTCGCCGCCGCCGGGCTCGCGGCCCACGAGGACCGTCTGGCCGTTCGCGACGGCCGCGCCGGTGACCTCGCGGCCCGGCTTGGCGGGCGCGGTGCCCGCGGCCTTCCACGTGGTGCCGTCCGGGCTGCTCGACAGCAGCACGTCGCTCCCGCGCGCGACGAGCGCCGTGTAGCCGTTGGCGTCGCCGAGGATCCGGCTGGTCGACCGGTAGCCCTCCCCGGCGATCTTTCCGGCCTTCGTCCAGTTCTGCCCGTCCTTGGAGACGAACGCCTGGCCGAACATGGTGTCGCCGTCCTTCATCTCGCGGACGGCCAGGAACCCGGCCTGGCCGCCGCCGATGATGAGGCCGCGGCTGCCCTTGGGCACCGGCACCTCGGACGTCGCCCAGGTGCGGCCGCCGTCCTGCGAGCTCCACACCTTCCGGTACTGCGGGGGCTTCTTGTTGTCGGGCTTGATGAGCGCCTCGAGCAGGACGACGTCGCCGCTCGCGGCGATCTCGACCAGCGAGTACGACGCCTTCTTGACGTTCAGGCCGATCTGGTCGCCGACGCGGGCTTCCCAGGCGCGCCCGTCGGACGACAGCCACACGGCCGGCTCCGCGTCGCTGAAGTCGCCCTTCGCGGACGTCGCGCCCATGGCGATGTAGCCGCCGCCGGTCGCGACGATCCGGTCGACGCGGTTGCCGCCGTCGAAGACGTTGCCGACGGCGTCGGGCTGCCGCGTCCAGCTCTGGCCGTCCGAACTGGTCCAGACGGCGCCGCCGGTCGGGCCCGCGCCGATCGCGACCCAGCCGGCCTGGCCGCCGCCGACGGCCTGCGGGGTCGCGTTGCCCGCCGCGCCCTCGACGGTCGCGGACTTGAACGTGCGGCCGCCGTCGGCCGACACCAGGAAGATGCCGCGGGTCGCGCCCGCGCCGGTCTCCGCGCCGACCGCGACGACCGTCTGGCCGACCGCGGCGGCACCGCCGAACTCCTGGTCGCGTCCGTCGGTCTGGGCGGACCCGGGCACCGGGAACGCGGCCGCGGCGAGCTTGGCGTCACCGCCGTTCGACGGGCCGTCGTCGCCGCCGAGGAACGTCACGACCGCGTACCCGCCGCCCGCGATGACCGCGGCGGCGGCGAGCCCGGCGACGCCGATCAGCAGGCCCTTCTTGCCCTTCTTCTTCTTGGGCGAGCCCTGCTGCGGGGTCGTGCGCCACGGCTCGTCGATCTGCGGCGGCGGCGCCGCGGGACCCGGCTGGGCGGGCGCGTTCGGCGCGGCGGGCCCGGCGTTCGCGCCGGGCACCTCCTGCGCGTAGGGGAACGGCTGCGGGGAGGGCGGCTGCGCGGGCGGCTGCTGGCTCGGGACGCCCGGGATCTCCTGCGCCCACGGGAACGGCTCCGGCGCCGGGGTCGGCGCGGGCGGACCGTGGGGCGCCGCGCCGTTCGCGGGCGGCTGCTGGCTCGGGACGCCCGGGATCTCCTGCGCCCACGGGAACGGTTCGGGCGCGGGCGGCTGCGCCGGGGGCTGGGCGGGCGGCTGCGCGGTGCCCGCGCCCGGAACCTCCTGGGCCCACGGGAACGCTTCGGGCGGCGGGGGAGCGGCGGGCTGCTGCGCGCCGGCGATCTGCTGGGTCTCCGGCTCGATGGGCTGCTCGGCGCGGGTGGCGTCGGCCGGGACCTGCCAGTCCGGCTGCGCCGGCGGCTCGGGCGGCTCCGCCGGCGCCGGGGACGGCACCGGCGGCGCGGGCGGCTGCTGGCCCACCTGCATCGTCTTGTCGGCGTCGACGACCTCGGGGCCGACGATCATCGTCGCGTCGCCCTCGACCGCGCCGGACGCCCCGCCGCCGGACGCGCCGGCGGAGTCGTCCGACCAGGCGGAGGTGTCGGCGACCGTGTGGTCGGGCGCCTCCCCGGCGTCGCCCGCGTCGCCGCCCGCGCCGGGGAACGGCGGCAGCGGCGGCGGCTCGGCGGCGGACGCGGACGCGGACTCGTCGTCCTTCTTGAAGATCTGCGTGCGCATCCCGCTCAGGTCGAGGTCGCTCACCGTGCGGTTGGTGTCCTCTTCCGGCTCCTCCGGGAGCGGGGTGCCGAACGGCGGCAGCGATGCGGGCTCGGGCAGCAGCGGCTCGGCCCCGCTCGGCTGCTCGCCGTCGTTCAGCCACTGCGGCGGCGGGGGAGCCTCGCCCGGCTGCCCGGCGTCGGGCCGCCCGCCCTGGTGGTCGTCGTCCGGGGTTCCGGTTGCGGTCACACCTGCACTCCAGCCTCTGTCATGTGCATGCCGCCTGCATGCGCGTCGTCGTCTGCACCGTCATGCCGTACGCGCGGGGGCCGTACTCACCGGCGATGATAGCGGCGCATACGGGACGGAACTCCCCGCCGGACTCCCCGCCGGACCGCCCTAGCCGCTCCGCCCCGCCGCGCCGCACGCGCTCCCCGCGCACCTGGTCAGCGCGTAGAGGCGCGCGGTGAGCGTCCGCAGTCGTTCGGGGGGCAGCGTCGCGGCGATGTTGGACAGGTGGTGGGGGTCGCGGGTCAGGTCGTAGTACTCGCGCTCGCCGTCCGCGTACTCGACGTACAGCATGTCGGTCGTCCGAAGCGCATTGTAGGTCGTGGGAGCGCCGGGCAGGGCGTCCTGCCGGTCGGGATCGAGTTCGGAGTACGCCGGCTTGACGTGTTCGACCAGCGCGGTGTCCCGCCAGTCCGCGGGGGCGTCGCCGCGCAGGAACGGGGCGAGCGAGCGCCCGTCGGTCGCGGCGGGCACCGGCGCCCCGGCCAGTTCGAGGAACGTGGGCGCCATGTCGGTGTTCTGCACGATGTGCGAGACCCGCCCGCCGCCGCCGATGCCGGGGCCG
Source organism: Actinomadura sp. WAC 06369 (assembly GCF_003947565.1). Lineage (NCBI taxonomy): Bacteria > Bacillati > Actinomycetota > Actinomycetes > Streptosporangiales > Thermomonosporaceae > Actinomadura > Actinomadura sp. WAC 06369. Next base: position 5,076 of record NZ_QHJN01000076.1, read on the forward strand.
ACGAACACGAACGGCACCCGGACGTCCACGGTGTACGGGGTCATCTTGCCGCCCGCGAGCCGGTGCTCGCCCATGTGGAACCCGTTGTCCGACCCGAACACCACCACCGTGTCCTTCTCGATGCCGAGCTGCTTCACCGTGGCGCGGATCTTGCCGAGCATCTCGTCCACGGCCTGCACCATGCGGACCCGGTCGCGGAACCCGGCGTCGATCCGCTCGATCTGGCGCGGCCCGAGCTTCTTGTGCAGCCGCAGCCACGCGGGCTTGTCGCTCACGTCGGCCTCGTTGAACGCCGGCGTGCGCGGCGCCTTCAGGTCCGGGAACAGCTTCGCGTGCCGGGGCGCGGGGACGAACGGGCCGTGCGGCGCGAACGTCGAGACCTGCATGAAGAACGGCTGCCCGGAGGCGTGCGAGCGCTTGATGAAGTCAAGGCTCTTGTAGGAGAGGACGTCCGTCATGTAGTCCTGCGGCTCCTCGCCGTAGTGGACGATGCGGCCGTTCTCGTTCAGGTTGTAGCCGAACTCGGGGTAGCCGTTCCCGGCGACGTACCACTCGCTCCAGCCCGGCGGCACGTTCGTCGAGCCGGTCCCGGGGTCCTGCGGCTGGTAGCCGTTCATGTACTTGCCGAGCATCGCGGTCCGGTACCCGGCCTTCTGCAGGCCGTTCGCGAACGACTTCTGCTCGCCGCCCTCCCGCTGGAAGACGCCGTAGCCGCCGAGCGGCGGGAAGTTCGTGCGGACGTTCGTGTTGTGCGGGTACTGCCCGGTGAAGAAGGTCGCGCGGGACGTGCAGCAGAGCGAGTCGGCGACGAGGAAGTTGTCGAACGTGATGCCCTCGGCCTGCATCCGCTGCACCTGCGGCATGTGCGCGACGAGCTTCCAGGAGAGGTCGTCGGTCAGGACGAACACGATGTTCGGCTTCGCGGCGGCGGGCTTCTTCGGCGCCGGGCCGCCTTCCTTCTGCGGGAAGCCGAAGCAGCCGCTCAGCACCAGCATGCAGAGCGCGAGCAGGGCGGCGGGCACACCGCGCCCGAGCCGGCTTCTCTCTTGCAAAGTCGGCCACTCCTCGTGCCGTCGGTTCCGGCGCCCCGGTCTCAGCCGCCGGGGCCAAGCGTAATCGGCCACCGGGTGATTCGCGTGCCGAGTGGTGGTTCGCCGTCGTGTGCCGGTTGTTGGCATGATGCGAGGTGATGTGGAGGACGGGCGGGGCGCCGCGGGCGCGTGGACCGCTGACGCCGCTGTTCGTCGGTGCGGCCGTCAGCGGCGCGGTCGCGCTGGTCGTGGGCCTGGCGGCGTCGTGCGGCCCGGACGGCGGTAAGCCGGACGCGCGGGCGTCGTCGAGCGCGCCCGCGCCGAGCCCGGCCGGGACGGCCGCGCCGATCCTGCCGCCCGGGTACTCGCCGACCGAACCCGTCCTCGACGACTCCTTCGCCGACCCGGCCGCCATCAAGGTGGGCGACACCTACTTCGCGTACGGGACCAACGGCGGCGACGCGATGATGCCGGTCGCGACCGCGCCCGCGCCCGCCGGGCCGTGGACCCGCTCGCCCGGCGACGGCCTCGCCCGCCTGCCGGCCTGGGCCGAGTCGGGCTGGACGTGGGCGCCGGAGGTGGTGCCGCCGCAGCGGCAGGGCGACCCGTACCTGCTGTACTTCACGGCCCGCCGCAGGGACGCGGACGTCCAGTGCATCGGCATCGCGACCGCGACGTCGCCCGCCGGGCCGTTCGTCCCGCGCGACGGCGACCCGCTGGTCTGCCCCGCCGACCTCGGCGGCGCCATCGACGCGGCGTCGTTCATCGAGGACGACGGGACCCGCTTCCTGCTGTACAAGAGCGACGCCCGCGCCACCGCCGCGATCTACCTCGTGCAGCTGACGTCCGACGGCCTCCAGCTGGCCGCGCCCGCGACCCGCATCTTCGGCCGGAGCGGCGACGAGCCCGTCCTGGTGGAGGCCCCCGACCTCGTGAAGCGCGGCGGCAAGTACGTGCTGTTCTACTCGGCGGGCTGGTACTTCAAGTCGAACTACCAGACCCGGTACGCGGTGGCGTCGTCGGTCTGGGGCCCGTACGAGAAGGGGCCCGCGCCGATCCAGACGACGGACCTGTACGGCGGGAAGATCGAGGGCCCCGGCAGCGCGGACGTCCTCAGCGACGGCACCGGCGACTACCTGCTGTTCCACGGCATCACCGACTACCACGGCGGGTCGAAGGTGACGCGCCCCATGTACGTTGCGCCGCTCGGCTGGGACGGGGCGCGGCCCGCGGTGCGGGGCGTGACGACCCGGTACGAGGCCGAGGCGGGGCGGCTGAACGGCTGCGTGTCGGCGCTGCCGCGCCCGAACGCGTCCGGCGGCAAGGCGGCGGGCCCGTTCGCGCGCGACGACTGCGCCGTGGACGTCCGGGTGTTCGCGCCCGTCGCCGGGCAGTACACGCTGCGGCTGCAGTACGCGAACCGGTCCGGCGACGAGTCCGACCTGCAGTTCGCGGTGAACGGGACGCCGGCGGGGTCGGTGCGGCTCGACGCGACCGAGGGCGCCGACTGGACGTCCGCCACCGCGCAGATGCGGCTCGGTGGCGGCTGGAACACGCTCGCGCTGCGCCGCCTCTCCGGCCCCGGGCGCCCCGCGGGCAAGGGGCAGCTCGACTACCTGGAGATCCGGTAGGGCGCCGCGGTCAGCGGCCGGTGCGCTCGAACAGGACGAGCCACCCGCCCCGGAAGGTCCAGGTGCGGACCGGGCGCCACGGCCCGGCGGCCTGGACGGCCTGTTCCCGGGCGTCGACGATCGGGACGTGCGGGTCGAGGGAGCGGTGGTTCATCACCCACACCCGGTCGTACTTCGCGAGCTTCGGCCCCAGGTCGCGCGGGCGGACGTCGCGGCCCTTGAGGTTCGCGGCGGACACCGGGTCGACCCGCATGCCCACGTCGTCGAGGCGGCCGAAGACGTCCGGGTAGGCGGCGGCGTTCCACCGCACGACGCCCGCGAGGTAGACGACGGCGTCCCCGGGGCGGGCCTCGGCCGCGACGGCCTCCGCCGCCTTGCGCATGTTCTCCGGGCGGCTCTCCTCGCGGCGGATCATGTCGTGCGCCTGCATGGAGGGGCCGACGAGCGCCGCGGCGGCCACCGCGAGCACCGCGGCGCGGTCGGCGCGGCGGGGCGCGGCGGCGAGCAGCCGCGCGAGCCCCGCGCCGGCGAGCAGCCCCAGCGCGGGCAGGGTGTAGACGGTGTAGCGGTAGTAGAACATCGGGTCGCCGACCATCGACACGACCAGGAGCAGGACGGTCGGCAGGACCAGCCACGGGACGGCGACGGCGGTGAGCGGCACCCCGCGCGGGCTCGTCCGCGCGCGCAGCCCCGCGACCGCGCCGACCGCCGCGACCGCCAGCACGGGCACGACGAGGGGCCGGGACCCGCACACGAACTGCACCTGCGTCCACACGACGTCCCACGACGGCTCGGGCAGCCACTCCACCTGCCGTGTCTGGTGCCGCGCGGCGAGCGCGAACGGGACGAGCGGCGCGGCGGCGACCGCGGTCGCGGCCAGCCACCGGGCCCAGAGGCCGGGCGCGGCCCGCAGCGCGAGGAGCGTCGCGCCGTGCGCCGCCAGCAGCAGGACGCCGTGCAGGTGCAGGAACCCCAGCGCCATGACCGCCGGGGCGTAGCCCGCGAACCACGGCCACCGCCGCCGCGCGCCCGGCTCGACGCCCCGGACGAGCAGGTACGTCGCGAGCACGGCGACCGCCGCCACCATCGCGTAGGAGCGGGCCTCCTGCGCCCACCGGGACGTCTGCACGGCGACGGCGAACGCCAGCCCGCCGAGCAGGGCCGCGGACGTCCCGTGCAGCCGCCGCGCGAGGACGGCGACGCCCGCGGCGGCCGCCGCCGCCGCGAGGGCGCTCGGCAGCCGCAGCGCCAGCTCGCCCGTCCCGAACGCCAGCACCCACGGCCGCATGATCATGTAGTAGAGGGCGTGGACGAGGTCGAGGTGGTCGAAGACGGCGGCCATGTCGCCGTACGACCGGGACGCCATGCTGATGGTCGCGGCCTCGTCGAGCCACAGCGACGGGCGGCGGATGCCGATCAGGGAGACCGCGAGCGTCAGCGCGGCCGGGAGCAGCGGCAGCAGCGGGCCGCGCGCGAACCGCGCCGCGCGCCCGCCCGGTCCCGCCGCGCGGGCGCGGGCGCGGGCGGGGGCGGTCAGCGAACCGTCGGCCTCGGGAACGTCATGGGGCGTCGCCGTCATGGGAGGGGACCTCGACTCCGATCTCGCGCAGCAGGTCGGCGGTCGGCCGCGGGCGACCGAACACGCCCGCCCGCGCCCCCCGGACGAGCGCGCGGCGCAGTACCGCGCGGTCCGAGGAGCCGGCGAACGTGCGCGACCAGCGCCGCACCGTGGAACCCGCGTACAGGACGCGTTCCGGCGGCGCCAGCCCGCGGCTGCCGGTGAACAGCCAGATCTTGTTGCGGACCTCGTAGTAGAAGCGGTCGCCGGGATCGGCGTCCGCACCCCCGAACGTTCTGGTCTTGTGGACGACGACGCTGTCCGGGCACAGCAGCCCGCGGCGCCCCCGCAGCAGCCGCGTCGTGAACTCGAAGTCGTCGTTCCACAGGAAGTAGTCGGCGACCGGCAGGCCCCGCGCGCGGACGGCCGCGGCGTCCACCAGCACCGACACGAACGACGCCGACCGGATCGGGACGCATCCCGCCGCGCGCGCCGCCGCCCGCTCCGCCGCGGACGCGCGCGGCTTCGGCCGCGGCGTGTTCATCGGGTGGTCGCGGCCGTCCGTCCACACCACCCGGCTGGCCAGCAGCGTCGCGGGCACGCCGGGCCCGGCCGTCCGGTCCCGGGCGGCGAGCAGGGCGCGCAGGGCTCCGGGCTCCGGGACGGTGTCGTCGTCCAGCAGCCACAGCAGGTCCGGGTCCCCGGCGAGCGCGCGCGCCATCCCGGCGGCGAACCCGCCCGCGCCGCCGGTGTTGCGCGGCAGCACCAGCAGGTCGGCGTCCGGGAACCGCTCCCGCACCATCGCCGCCGTCCCGTCGTCGGACGCGTTGTCGACGACGATGACGCGGTCGGGCGGCCGCTCCTGCGCGGCCAGGGCCGTGAGGGACTCCGCCAGCAGGTCCCGCCGCCGGTAGGTGACGACGATCGCGGCGACCGTCGCCCCGGGCGCCCGGGGCGTTCCGCGGGCCGCCGGGCCGGTCATCCGCGCCCGCCGGCGGGCCGCCCGGCGGCGCGGCGGGCGGCGCGCTGCAGCGCCGGGGACGGCGCCGCGGCCGCCTGCAGCAGCCGGTCGAGGTTCTCCCGGACGTCCGCGAGCTGCCCGTGCAGGTGCGCGATCCCGATCCGGTCGTGCACCGCGTTGAGCCGCTCCAGCAGGTGCGCCGACACCCCGATGGACGCCGCGGCGATCAGCTCGTCCGGGACGTCGCCGGGCAGCATCCCCCCGGTCGGCGTCCGCGACGTCGTCAGCTCCTCCAGGTCGCCGACCACCCCGTACCCGGCCTCGCGCAGCTCAGCGGCGATGGCGCGGGTGCGGTCGGCGGCCCAGTCCGCGTGCCGGGGCGGCAGGCCCATGGGCGCGCGGTCGGCGGCGGCGGTCCCGGCGGCGAGGCCGCTCCCGATCAGGTGGTCGCGGACGATGCGCTCGTAGTCGCCGCCCAGCGCGGTGCCGAGCCGCCCGTTCAGCCGCCGCAGCAGCTCCGCCTCGACCGCCGACAGCGGTTCCTCGTCCGCGAGGCCCCCGACGTCGCAGCCCGCCGGGTCGATGCCGGTGAGGGCGCAGAACCGGTCCCACAGGACGTCCGGGCCGGAGCCGGGCGCGGGCAGCGTGAGGACGTGCACGCGCTCCTTCGGCACCGCCGACTCCCAGGTCTTCAGCACCCGCACCGGGTCGTGCAGGCCCCAGAACATCGGCCCGAACGGTTCGGGCGCGTCGATGCCGAACTCGACCAGGTCGTCCACGAACCGCTCGAACGTGATGGCGTGGTTGTGGCGGATCTGCTCCTGCCAGTCGTAGATGAGCTGCCAGCCGAGGTCGCGGGTCGCGAACACCACGTGCACGTCGGCGGGCGCCAGCGTCGCCACCGCGTGCCGCGCCTGCGCCGCGGTCGCGCCGCCCAGCAGCCCGTGCGAGAACACGACCGTGGGGCCGTCCCAGTCGCGGGCCCGCTTCGCCATCCGGTCCCACGCGCCGTCCCACGCCGGGTCGCGGTGCCCGCCCCAGCTCATCTCCCGCAGGTCCATGACGGCGCCGAAGTGCTCGTTCGGCCCGGTGACCGGGTGCCCGACGCCGGCGTCGGCGAGCCGCCGCCGGTTCGCCCACAGCGCCCGGTGCAGGAACGCCGCCCCCGCGGTCGGCGCGCCGACGTGCAGGTAGACGGCCTTGCGCCCGTCCCCGCTCTCTGCCATCTGCCGGTTCACCTCGTGCTCGTGTCGGTCGGTCGGTGCTCGTCTGGTGCTCGTCTGGTGCTCGTGTCGGTGGTCGGTCGTGTCGGTGGGGGCTCGTGCGTGCCCGGGGTCAGCGGTGCGTGTTCGGGTCGGGGTCGGCGCGGGCGGCGATGTCCTGCAGCAGCCGGTAGGCGCCGCGCAGCTGCCCCCGGACGGCCGGGTAGCGGTCCCCGACCTCCCGCATCGCGCGGACCGTCCGCGGCACGGACTCCTCGGCCAGCACGTCCGTCACCTCCCGCAGCAGCGCGGCGTCCGCGCCCATCTCCGCGAGCCGCTCGGCGGCGGGCACGTCCGGCCCGGCGACCCGCGCGGCGCGGTCCTCGGCGTCGCGGAGCCGGGCCAGCAGCGTGGCGACCGCGTCCAGGCCGACGTCCGCGACGTCGGACCAGACCGGTGCGTCCGGGTCGGGCGCGGGCGGCAGCCACTTCGCGGTGCCGGGCCCCACCATCGGGATCAGCTCGTACAGGTCGCCGACGACGTCGTAGCGGGCGGCGCGCAGCCGCTCGACGGTCTCCACGGCCAGCTCCGTCGCCCACGGGAGGTGCTCGGCGGGCAGGACGGTCTTCGCCGGCGACGGCCGCGCCGCCAGCACCCCCTGCGCCAGGTTGAGCTTCACTTCCGCGTTGTGGACGTGCCACCCCACCCGCTCGCGGTCGAGGGCCCGGTTGAGCCGCAGCAGCCACTGGGTCTCGGCGAGCCCGAGCGACGGGTTGTCGAACGGGGCCGCGAGGTCGTAGGCGTCCGGGTCGAGGCGGACCGCCTCGCAGAACCGCCGCCACAGCAGGTCGCGGGGCGCCCCCGGGCGCGGCAGCGTCACCACGTGGACCCGCTCGCGCGGCAGCGTCCCGCCCCACCGGCGCAGGACGTCCACCGGGTCCTGCAGCCCCCAGAACAGCCGCGACATCTCGAACGCCTTGCGGTCGGGCTGCTTGAGCGTCGCGACGAACTCCGAGAACGAGGTGTCGAACCGGTTCTTGACGTCCTCCTGCCAGTGCGCCGGGATCTGCCGGGCGAGGTCCCGGACGGTGAACACCACGTGGACGTCGGCGAAGCCGAGATCGGTCAGCGCGCGCCGCACGTACTTCATGCGGGCGGGCGCGAACAGCTCCTGCGAGATGATCGCGTCGCGGCCCCACTCGCGGCACTCGTCCACGAGCCGCCGCCACGAACCCGGGACGGACGGGTCGGAAGCCCCGGAGAAGAACGTGTGCCGCAGGTCGAACGCGGCGCGGACGTGCGCGGCCTGGTCGGCGCCCGGATACAGGACGCCGTGCTCGCGCAGCCGGTGCCGGTTGTGCCAGAGGATCTGCTGCAGGTACGTCGTGCCGCTCTTGGCCGCCCCGACATGCAGGAAGACCGCCGGGCGGGTGCCCCGCTCGGCGCGTCCGGAATGGGACGAGATCACCGCGTTCCTTGATTCCTGCACCGGTATCGATCGAACCCCGGGTATCTTAGCCCCAATCTGTGGCAACGGACCGGCTGGCGACCCACGTGCAGCGGGTCCCGCACACCGGGTTCTGCAAACACCCCCCGCCGGATGGACGCCCCCCTGTATGAACGTTGATCTCGTGGTGGCCGGCAGCGGGCTGTTCGGGCTGACCGTCGCCGAACGCTGCGCGGCCGACCTGGGCCTGCGCGTGCTGGTCCTGGACCGGCGCGACCACATCGGAGGGAATGCCTACAGCGAGGACGAGCCGGAGACCGGCATCGAGATCCACCGCTACGGCGCCCACCTCTTCCACACCTCCAACGAGCGGGTCTGGGAGTACGTCAACCGCTTCACCGCCTTCACCGGCTACCGGCACCACGTGTACTCCCGGTACCGCGACCGCATCTACCCGATGCCGATCAACCTCGGCACCGTCTGCGAGTTCTTCGGCCGGGCGTTCACCCCGGACGAGGCGCGCGCGCTGATCGCCGAGCAGGCCGCCGAGGTCACCGACCCGGCGAACCTGGAGGAGAAGGCCGTCTCGCTGATCGGGCGCCCGCTGTACGAGGCGTTCATCCGCGGCTACACGGCCAAGCAGTGGCAGACCGACCCGCGCGACCTCCCGCCCGAGATCATCACCCGGCTGCCCGTCCGGTACACGTTCGACAACCGGTACTTCAACGACACCTACGAGGGCCTCCCGGTCGACGGCTACACGGCCTGGCTGGAGCGGATGGCCGACCACCCGAACATCGAGGTGCGGCTGAACACCGACTTCGCCGACCTGCGCGACGACGCCGTCGGCAACGTCCCCGTCGTCTACACGGGCCCCCTCGACGCCTACTTCGGGCACGCCGAGGGCGAGCTCGGCTGGCGCACCCTCGACTTCGAGATGGAGATCGCGGACACCGGCGACTTCCAGGGCACCCCGGTCATGAACTACGCCGACCAGGACGTCCCGTACACGCGCATCCACGAGTTCCGCCACTTCCACCCCGAGCGCCGCGACCGCTACCCGTCCGACCGGACGGTCATCATGCGGGAGTACTCGCGGTTCGCCGGGCGCGGCGACGAGCCGTACTACCCCATCAACACCCCCGGAGACCGCGAGAAGCTCCGCGCCTACCGCAAGCTCGCCGCCGCCGAGGAGGGCGTCCTGTTCGGCGGGCGGCTCGGCACGTACCAGTACCTGGACATGCACATGGCCATCGCGAGCGCGCTCAGCATGGTCGACAACCGACTGCGTCCCCATTTCGCCGAGGGTTCGCGTCTCATCAGTGGAGGTGCAGACGAATGAGCGACATGGGAGCCCGCGACGACCTGAGGGTCCTGCAGCGCGTCGTGCTGCCGGTGGACCGCGACCTGGACGTCCTGAAGCTGTACGTCGAAGGGGAGATCGGGCGCGGCGCCGAGGCGTTCGCCGCGGAGGCCGCGGCCGAGGCCGGCGAGGCCGGCGGCGCGGGCGGCGGCGTCGGGCGCCGCAGCGTCGTCGTCCCGGTCGGGCGGCGCGTGTCGTTCGCGACGTACTTCAACGCGTTCCCCGCGAGCTACTGGCGCCGCTGGACGTCGGTGGACGAGGTGTTCCTGCGGGTCCGCGTGCGCGGGCAGGCCACCGTCATCGTCTACCGGTCGAGCGCGAAGGGGCACGTGTCGCGCGTCGCGTCCGTCCGGGTCGACAGCGACGACGCCCACGAGGAAGCGTTCCGGCTGACGCTGAGCCCGTTCATCGACGGCGGCTGGTACTGGATGGACATCCTCGCGGGCGAGCGCGACGCCGTCCTCGAACGCGCCGACTGGTGCGCCGAACCCGGGGACGTCCGGCAGGGCCGCGTCAGCCTCGGCATCACCACCTTCAACCGGCCGAAGTTCTGCGTCGACCAGCTCGTCGCGCTCGGCGCCGCCCCCGAGGTCCTCGACGTCGTCGACGAGGTCTTCGTCGTCGACCAGGGGAACCAGAAGGTCCGCGACGACGAGCGGTACGCGGACGCCGCCGCCGGCCTCGGGTCCCGGCTGCGGCTCATCGAGCAGCCGAACCTCGGCGGATCCGGCGGGTTCTCCCGCGCGATGGACGAGACGCTCCGGTCCGGCACCAGCGACTACGTGCTGCTCCTCGACGACGACGTCGTCACCGAGACCGAGGGCATCCTGCGCGCCGTCGCGTTCGGCGACTTCGCCCGCACCCCGACGATCGTCGGCGGGCACATGTTCAACCTGTTCGTCCGGTCCCAGCTGCACGCGTACGGCGAGGTCATCGCGAAGTACCGGTGGTGGTGGGAGGAGGCCGAGCACACGCGCCGCGAGCACGACTTCGCGCTGCCGCCCGCGCCGGCCCTCGACCCGGACGCCAAGCCGAAGACCAGCTCCGGCGGGCTGCTGAAGACGCCGTGGCTGCACCGCCGCGTCGACGTCGACTACAACGGCTGGTGGATGTGCCTCATCCCCACCGACGTCGTCCGCAAGGTCGGCCTGTCGATGCCGATGTTCATCAAGTGGGACGACGCCGAGTACTGCGTCCGCGCCGGCGCGGCCGGGTTCCCGACCGTGTCGCTGCCCGGGATGGCCGCCTGGCACGTCCCCTGGCAGGACAAGGACGACTCCATCGACTGGCAGGCGTACTTCCACGAGCGGAACCGGATCGTCACCGCGCTGCTGCACTCCCCGTACGAGCGGGGCGGCAACCTGGTGAAGGAGAGCTACATCATCTCGGTGAAGCACGCCCTCGCCATGCAGTACTCCACCGCCGAGCTGATGCTCTCCGCGATCGAGGACGTGCTGACCGGCCCCGAGCACATGCACGCCGGGATCCGCACCAAGCTCGCCGACGTCAACGCGTTCCGCGCCGCGTTCCCCGACGCGCAGAACCGGCCGAGCCACGAGGAGTTCCCGCAGATCCGCAACGCCCGCCCGCCGAAGCGCGGGCGCACGCCCAAGCCGCCCGCCGGGCGGGCGAACGTGCTCGCGACCGCGATGCTCGGCGCCGTCAAGCAGCTCCGGCCCGTCGACCCGGCCGCGCACGGCAACCCGCAGACCGTGATCCCGCACATCGACCGGCACTGGGGGCTGCTGTCGAAGTTCGACAGCGCGCTCGTGTCGTCCGCCGACGGCACGAAGGTCGCCTGGTACCAGCGCGACCCCGAGCGGTTCAAGCGGATCCTCAAGCGCACGTCGCTGCTGCACGCCCGGCTCAGCCGCGAGTGGCCGCAGCTGAGCGCCCGCTACCGGTCCGCGATGGACGAACTGGCGTCACCGGACGCGTGGCGCCGCACGTTCGAGGCGTCCGAGCCGTCCGGCGGCGCGGACGGGCCGGGGACCGGGCGCCGATGACGGCCCGCCCCACCGCGAACCACCCGGCGCGGCCCGGCGCCCCGGTCGCGCACCCTGCCGGTGCGGACGGCCCGGGCGGCGACCGCGCGCACGGGCGGCACCGCGCGGCGCCCGTCCCGCGCGACCCGGGGCTGCGGCCGCCGGGCGGGGACGGCGGGCTGCGGCAGACCCTCCGGCACAAGTACCTGCTCCGGCTCCTCGTCCGGCGCGAGCTGCGCGCGCGCTACAAGGGGTCGCTGCTCGGGCTCGGCTGGTCGTACGTCCGTCCGGGCGTGCACTTCTCCGTGTACTTCTTCGTCGTCGGCGTGTTCCTCGGCATGGACCGCGCGATCGAGGACTTCCCGATCTACCTGTTCTCGGGGATGGTCCTCATCCACCTGTTCACCGAGACGATCCACTCGACGACCCGCTCGGTCACCGGCAACGCGGCGCTGATCCGCAAGGTGTTCCTGCCCCGCGAGCTGTTCCCGTCGGCGTCGGTGCTCGTCTCGCTCGTGCACTTCGTGCCCGGCATGCTCATCCTGCTGTGCGGCGCGATCGCCGCGGGATGGCGGCCGACGCCGGGCGGCCTCGCCGCCGCCGTCCTCGGATTCTCGATCATCCTGACGCTCGGGCTCGGCCTCGGGCTGCTGTGCGCGGCCGTCAACGTGTTCTTCCGCGACCTCGAGCAGGTCGTGGACATCTCGATGCTCGTGATCACCTGGTCGGTCCCGATGATCTACCCGTGGACGCACGTGCAGACCCACGCGCCCGCCTGGGTGCTCGACGTCTACCTCGCGAACCCGCTGGTCAGCGCCGTGTCCCTGTTCCAGAAGGCGTTCTGGCTGCCCGGAACGCGCGGTGACTTCGCGCTGCCGCCCGACCTCTACCTGCACGCCGGGATCTCCCTCGCGCTCAGCCTGCTGGTGTTCCTCATCGGACGCGCGGTGTTCGCCCGCGCGCAGACGCGTTTCGCCCAGGAGCTGTAGAAGTGCCCGCTTCCATCGTCGTCGACTCCGTGACCAAGCACTTCACGCTGCGGCACGCCCGGTCGATCAAGGAGATGAGCGTCCGGGCGCTGCGCCGGCAGCCGCTCGCGAACCGGTTCAAGGCGCTGGACGACGTCAGCCTCACGTTCGCGCAGGGCGAGACGGTCGCGCTGATGGGGCTCAACGGGTCCGGGAAGAGCACCCTGCTCAAGATGATCTCCGGGGTGCTGAGCCCGGACTCCGGCGAGGTCCTCGTCCGCGGCCGCATCGCCGGGCTCATCGACGTCGGCGCCGGCCTGCACCCCGAGCTGACCGGCCGCGAGAACGTCTACCTCAACGGCGCCATCCTCGGCATGCCGCAGGCCGAGATCCGGCGCAAGTTCGACCAGATCGTCGACTTCTCCGGCGTCGAGCGCTTCCTCGACGACCAGGTGAAGTTCTATTCGTCGGGCATGTTCATGCGGCTCGCGTTCTCGATCGCCGCGCACACCGAACCCGACGTGTTCCTCATCGACGAGGTCCTCGCCGTCGGCGACCCGCCGTTCCGGCAGAAGTGCCTCGAGCGCATCCGCGAGCTGCGCGGCGAGGGACGCACGATGGTGATCGTCGCGCACGACATCAAGATGCTCACCGGACTGTGCGACCGCGGCGTCACGATGGAGCACGGGCGCGTCCTGTTCGACGGGCCGACCGAGCAGGCGGGGCGCCTCGTCCGGGAGGCCCGCGCCGCCAAGCGCGCCGCCCAGGCGGTCGCGCCGTCCTGACCGGGAAACGGAATCCAATGGTGACCACGGGATGTAGCAGACGGATACCGGCAACTGCTCAGATAAGGTGACCCCGGTCCGCGGCCGGCGCCCGCGGTGACCTGCCCCGAGTCCAGAGAAGAGGTGCGGTGTTGACCAGACAGGAAATCGGTTGTCCGCTGCTCGACAACGTTCACCGGATCATCGCCGACCGCGCGTGCACCGTCCTGTCCCTGGACATCTTCGACACCGTCCTGTGGCGCCGCGTCCCGCGCCCGGCGGACGCGTTCGCGCTGCTCGGCGCCCGCCTCCGCGAGGCCGGGCTGTGCCCGCCCTGGGTGACCGACGCGACGCTGCGGCGGATGCGGATCCTCGCCGAGGAGCAGGCGCGCCGCGGCCGCGACTCCCTCGGCACCGAGGTGTCGCTGTTCGACATCTGGCGGGCCATGCCCGAGAGCCCGTTCGGCGGCACGCCGATCGAACGGCTCGTCCGCGCCGAACTGGACCTCGAACGCGAGCTGACGGTCGTCGACCTCGACATCGCCGCGCTCGTCAAGGCCGCCCGCAAGCAGGACATCACGGTCATCCTGGTGTCCGACACGTACTTCACCGAGGACCACCTGCACCACCTCCTCGACCGTCCCGAACTCGGGTCGATGGAGAACGTGCGGATCTTTCGGTCGAACCAGCACGGCTCCGCCAAGGCGTCCGGGTTGTGGGACATCGTGCTCCGCGACCTCGGCGCGAGCCCCGAGCAGATCGTGCACATCGGCGACCACGAGGTCGCCGACGACGAGGTCCCCGCCGAACTCGGCATCCGCACCGTCCACTACCGGCGGCTGGACGACGCCTTCCGCGGCGTCCTCGAACGCGAGCGCGAGCCCGTCGAACCGTTCGGCGACCATGCCCCCGACCTCGACGAGCGGCACGGCGACTTCGGCCTCACCAGCCTGCGCGCCAAGGCCATCGCCTCCGGCGGCCCGCACGGCACCTCCGCCCTGGACGTCGCGTGGCGCTACGGCGCCGCCGTCCTCGGCCCGGTCCTGACCGGGTTCGCCGAATGGTGCGCGGCGCGCGCGCACGAGACCGGCACCCGCCGGCTCTACTGCTCCATGCGCGAGGGCGAGCTGCTGTCCGAGCTCATCAACGAGGCCGCCACCGCGCGCGGCTGGGACGTCGAGGCCCGCCCCGTCTGGCTGTCCCGGTTCGTCACCTCCATCGCGGGCCTCGACCCGTTCGACACCGACGCCGTCCACCACTTCATCCGCAGCGGCTACCAGCTGACCGTCCGGCAGGCCCTCTCCGTCCTCGAACTGCAGGCCGGGGACGTCCCGGGCCTCGCCACCGAGCTGAACACCGTCATCGACAACGGCGACATCGCCGACCGCGTCGCCCGCGCCCTCACCGAGACCCCCCACCTGTGCAACCGGCTCGCGGTGACCGTCACCGCCGCCCGCGAGCGGATGATCCGCGCGCTGCGCGCGACCGGCGCCCTCGACGAGCCCGAACTCACCCTCGTCGACCTCGGCTGGGGCGGCACCATCCAGCGGCAGCTCGCGAAGGCGCTGCGGATCGCGGGCCTCGACGTCGTCCCGTCCGGCCTCTACCTCGCCACCAACACCCGCGCCGAACGCCTCTACGTCGAGGGCCTGCGCGCCGAGGGCTACCTCGCGCAGGCCGGGCACCCCGCGAAGGTGTCGGCGACCGTCACCCGCAGCCCCGAGATCGTCGAGCAGTGCGTCAACGCGCTCTGCGGCTCCCTCATCGGCTTCACCGAGGACGCGGCCCCGGTGCTCGGCGAGACCGCCGACTCCCCGTCGCAGAACGCCGAGCGCCGCACCGTCCAGGAGGGCGTCCTCGCCTTCCAGCGCATGTGGAACCGGCAGGTCGCCGGCGCGGACGGCGACTGGCCGAGCCTCGCGCACCCGGAGGCGGCCCGCGACCGGCTCTCCCGCATCCTGGTGTCGGCGCTGGAGTCCCCGACCGCGGACGAGGCCGCCGTGTTCGGCAACTGGGTCCACGAGGACAACTTCGGCTCCTCGCAGGTCACCACCCTGCTGCCCGCCGACCTCAAGCCCGCCGTCCCCTACCTCGCCCCCGGCGACCTCGACGACCTGCACATGCGGGACTCGTTCTGGCCCGCGCTGATCGCCGCGTCCGACACCGGCCTCGGCGCCATGGCCCGCGCCATCGCCGACGGCGCCCTCGACGCCGAGGCGTTCGACCCGGCGGGGGAGAAGTACGAGACCCGGCTGCGGTACCGGACGTCCGACGACCGCTGGCACGAGGAGATCCGCCGCCGCGTCCGCATCAACCACAACGGCCTGTCCTTCGCCCGCCTCGCCTTCGAGCACCACGACACCGTCGACATCTCCATCGCGATCCCGGGCCGCCCCGCGATCGTCCGCGTCGACTGGATCGAGGCCAAGGTCATCGCCGGCGGGCGGCGCCGCGAGCAGGTCCTGCGCTGGGACAGCCCCGAGGACTTCGTCGGCCTGCACTACGCCGACTGCCGCTACCTCGGCGGCAACCTGATGGAGTTCGACACCCCCTACGCGGCCGTGTGGCTGCCGATCGCCCGCCGCGCGGGCGCACCGGTGGTGTCGTCCGCGCAGATCACCGTCGCGTTCGCGATGCTCCCGCAGTCCATGACCGGCATGGCCCCCCGCATGCCGCTCGACAAGCACGCGACCAGAGCCGCCCGGGCGGCGCGGCTCACCGACAGGCTCCGCGAGGAGTACCGGACGCTCGGCGTGAAGGGCGTTGCCGCCGGCGCCGGGCGAGTGGCCAGGAGGAAGTTCGGTGACGCGAAGTGACCCCGGTGCCGGACCCGGCACGAACGACCCCGCCTCCCGGGAGCCGATCCCGGAGGACGCCCTGAGCACGCCCCCGGAGGACCCGGTGGAGCCGGCGGAGCCCGCGGTTCCGGAGGCCCCCGTGGAGCCCGTAGCGGCGGAGGCGGAGGAGCCCGCGGAAGCCGTCGAGCCCGTGGTCGAGGCCGAGGCGGCGGAGACCGCGGAACTCGTGCGGCCGGGGGACGAACCGGACACCGAGCCGGTCGTCCGCAGCGCCGCCGCGAAGCCGAAGCGGACGGCGTCCAGGAAGGCCGCCCGCAAGAAGGCGGCCGCGCCGGACGAGCCGTCCGGGATCGTCGCGACCGGGTTCGCCGGCACCCGCGACGAGCCGCACCGGCAGGCGCGCCTCGCCCGCGAGCAGCCGCTCCTGCTCCACTCCATGTCGATCTTCCGGAGCCTGTTCGAGGCGATCGCCCGGTGCCGCGAGATCGGCACGGTCGTCGAGGTCGGCGTCGAGTCCGGCCGGACCAGCGCCGTGTACGCGGACCTGGGCGCGACCGTCCACTGCGTCGAGCCGAACCCGACCGACGAACTGCGGGCCGTCCTCGCCGCCGACCCGCGCCTGCACCTGGTGGAGGGCCGCTCCCCGGACGTCCTCGGCGAACTGCCCGCCGCCGACCTGTACGTCCTCGACGGCGACCACAACTACGCCGTGGTCCGCGAGGAACTCGCCTGGATCATGAAGAACGCCCCCGACGCCGTCGTGGCCCTGCACGACGTCCTGTGGCCGAGCGGGCGCCGCGACATGTACTACCAGCCGTCCCCCCTCGCGGCCGAGGACGCGCACCCGTCCACCGGCGGCGGCCCGACCGTCTGGCACGACGAGGTCACCCCCGTGGGCTTCGCCGGCATGGGCGACTACACGGTCGCGGCGCACGCGGGCGGCGAGCGCAACGGCGTCCTCACCGCGGTCGAGGACGCGCTCGTCGAGGGCGGCGGCGACTGGCGCTTCGAGATCGTCCCGGCCGTGTTCGGGCTCGGCGTCCTCGCCCGGTCCGGCTCGCCCGGCGCGGCGGAGGTCTTCGCGGCGCTGCGGCCCTACACGTCGTCCGACCTGCTCGCCGCCATGGAGAACAACCGGATCGCGCTCTACACCCGCGTCCTCCAGCTCCAGTACGAGGCGGAGGCGCGGACCGAAGAGGCGACCCGCATGGCCGAGACCATCGCGGCCCAGCAGCAGGAGATCGACCGCCTGGGCGGCGGAACCGGCCGCCCGGCCGCCGCCGCGGCGGCCCCGCGGCGGGACGAGCCCGCCGCGCCGAAGGAAGAGAAGCCGAGGAGCGCCGAAGTGTCCGACTACGTCTCGACGGTCGCCGTGCACCACGACACCTGGGGGACCTTCCTCGAACCGGACGCCTCGATCGCCGACCTCGAGAACCCGCACGAGGTCCTCGGCATCCCGATCCTGAGCGGCCACCACGCCGACCTCAAGGCGTTCGCCGGGTACAACACGGTCTTCGACCGCATCGCGGACCGCGTCGCGGGCGTGAACCTCGCGTACGAGGACCAGTGCAGCGCGAACCACTACTTCGACGTGTTCACCCGCATCGAGCGCGACCACCGGCACGCCACCCGGATCGTCGAGGTCGGCGTGTTCATGGGCGGCTCGTCCACCGTGTTCGCGGGCTGCGTCGAGCCGATGGGCTTCGAACTCGACCTCGTCGACGTCAACCCGGTCTACCTGCAGTTCGCGTACGAGCGTATCCGCCGCACGTTCCCGGGCGCGATGCCGCGCGTCCGCATGTTCTACGGCGACCTGCCGACGTACGTCCAGAAGGTGCTGCTGCCCGAGACCTCGGCGCGCGCGATCGTCCACCACGACGGGGCGCACGACTTCAACCAGGTCGTCAAGGACATCAGCTCGCTGTACTTCGTCCGGGACCGGGTGCACAGCCTCGCGATCCAGGACACGCACCTGCGCGGCCTCATCGAGCACTTCAACTTCGTGGACGCCGCCGTCTACGCGATGTTCGGCGTGGACGTGAAGTACGAGCCGGTGGGCGCCCGCTACGAGGAGGGCTCGTCGGTGACGAACCCGAACCAGTGGAACGGGAACTACTTCCTCGCGGGGATGTCGGAGGGGATGTACATCCCGTTCGAGGGCGTCGAGTGGAAGTACCCGCACCCGTCGATGGACCTGGAGACCTTCCTGCCGGTGAAGCGTTGACCACGCACGTCACCGTGCCCGAAGCGTGACCGTCCTACCGGTCAACCAAGATCGTCAAGTGGGCGTCTCCACGGAAAACCCCCGATCCGTGGAGGCAACCCCTTGCCCCGAATACGAAGCCTGGCCGTCCTGACGGCCCTGATCGTCGCGGTGACGACGTTCCTCGTCCCCGCGGCCGCCCGAGCCGACGTCACCGACGTGAACCTGTCGGTGGCGTTCGACCGCCTGTCCGCCGACCGCGTCGCCACGGTGACCCTCGAGGCCAAGTCCGCGAGCGGCATCACCGGCGTCGAGGCGGCGGTCGAGCAGCTGGCGAACGAAGAGTGGACGCCCATCGCGACGATGCCGCTCGCCCGTACCGGCGGCACCGCGAACGACGGAACCTGGACGGCCGAGTACCGGACGGACATCGAGGCCCACCCGGGCGGCACCAGGTTCGTCGCGGAGATCGCATCGGCGGACGGCACCACGCTGACCACCGAGGCGAAGTACATCGACAACTGCTATCAGCTGACCATGACCGACCTCACCAGTTCACCCGAGGTCATCGACGCAGACACTCCGGTGACGGTCGAGGGGCGAGTCCTGGTGCAGCGGACTCGAGACGCAGAACCCGAACCCGCGCCGGACGTCGCGGTCACGACCAGTGGGTCCTCGGTCCGGACGAGGGCGGACGGCTCGTTCACCTACACGACCGGCTACACCGAAGACGCGGTCCGTCCCAAGGCGGGGCGCGAGCCGGAACTGTGCACGGTGATGGGGGCGGCTCCCGAACCCGAGATCGAGAAGCAGTCGGTAAAGCTGTCGGGGCGGATCGTCACCCCGATGCCGGTCGAGGCCGGTTCCACCGTGGTCGTGGAAGGACGCCTGGAGCGGAACGGTGCCGACGGCCTCGTCCCGGTTCCCGGCGCGGTGGTGAGCGGGCAAGTCGTCTCGGGGCCTTTCAGCAGGGCAGGGCGGTCGGTCTACACCTCCGAGGACGGTGGATTCCGCCTGTCGCTTCCCGTTGAAGAGGCCGGTCGGCTGAGTCTGGACAGCGAGGAGAACGACCTCCTGGAGAGCGGCCTGACCGACGCGGGGGCGCTGTCGATCGGGGGAGACTCGCGGATCGTCGGCTTCGACATGAAGCCGTCCCCCGTCGGCTATCACGAGATGATCCATGCGACGGGTCGGCTCATGGCCGGTTCCGAGCCGATCGCGGACGCCCAGGTGAGGCTCGAGTACGCCGACACGACCTATGCCTGGTGGGACACGGCCTCGTACGTCAGGACGAACAGCGAGGGGTACTTCGACGTCCAGAGCCCTCGGACGCTGCAGGACGGGTACTGGCGTGTCCACTATGTAGGTTCCGGCGGTAAGACTCTCGCCATGAGCGACGTCCGCCACGTCGAGGTCAAGTACGGGACGAGGCTGGACGGCTACACCGCGACGGCGGGCGCGGGCGGCGCGGTCACGATCCAGGGCGAGCTGGTGCGCCTCAAGGACGGGGAAGAGCCCGCGAGCGGGCTGCCGGTCTACGTCTACTTCATGGCTGACGGGCAGTCGACCTGGGAGTTCCAGGGGACGACCGAGGCCGGAACGGACGGGACGTTCGGCAAGCAGTTCAAGACCGACAAGAACGGCTACTGGACGGCGGCGTTCTGGGGCGACGACGACCACATCAGGTCCAACGCGCCCATCGCGCACGTGAAAGTTCTCGGGAAGTACACGACGGAGTTCGCCGAGTTCGGCGCGTCCCCGTCGCCCGTGGCGGCGGGTGAGCCGATCACGCTGAAGGGGCTGCTGACCCGTTCCGTGGACGGCGGCGCGGCCGAGGCCGCCCCCGGCAAGCCGGTCTACGTCTACTTCCTGCCCGCCGGGGCGACCGAGTGGGTGGAGAAGGCGGTCGTCCAGACGGGCGCGGACGGGCGGTTCGAGAAGGCGTTCGCGGCCGAGGAGGACGGCTACTGGACGGCGTGGTTCTTCGGTGACGAGGGCCACCTGAGCGTCAACTCCGGAAGCGAGCACGTGGACGTCAGGTAACGGCGTCGGCCGGGTTCCGTAGGGGCGATACGTCTGCGGAGCCCGGCCGACTGACCGGCACCGGCCAAACGAACGCATGCGCCCAATGTGGTCGTTTTCGCGGCCAACCAAGATCGTTTATCGGGCGTCCTCACCGCGAGACCATCCATCTCGTGGAGAGGCACCCCCTTTGCGCCGAACACGACCACTGGCCGTCCTGACGGCCCTGATCGTCGCGGTGACGACGTTCCTCGTCCCCGCGACAGCCCGAGCCGACGTCACGGACGTGAACGTGTCCGTGGCGTTCGACCGGCTCTCCGCCGACCGCGTCGCCACGGTCAGCGTCGAGGCCAAGTACGAGACCGAGATCACCGAGGCGAAGGCGATCGTCGTGCGCCAGACGGAGGAGGGGGGAGCGTGGACGCCCATCGCGACCGTGCCCCTCGCCCTCACTGACGGCTCGGCGACCGACGGTACTTGGCAGGGCGAGTACCAGACCGACATCGAGGCCCACCCAGGGGCGACCGGATTCCTCGCGGAGCTCACGACGGCGGACGGGGTCACGCGGGATCCCAACGGGCACTACATCGACAACTGCTACCAGTTGTCGATGGTCGATCTCACCAGCTCGCCCGCGGCGATCGACGCGGACACCCCGTTGACGATCGCGGGCCGCGTCCTCGTGCAGAAGACCCGGGACGCGGCGCCGGAACCCGCTGCGGACATCCCCGTCTGGAACACCTCGTCCCCGGTTCGGACCGGGGAGGACGGCTCCTTCTCCTTCACCCACCTGTACACGCACTGGACTTCGCTTCAGGCGCAGGCATCCTGGGACTGGTACGACCAGTGGTGCGAGGCCGGCGACTTCGCGCCGTCTCCCGAGATCACCCGGCAGACGGTGGAGCTTTCGGCGGAGATCGTGACGCCGCAGCCCGTCAAGGCCGGTGACGAGGTCACCGTCGAGGGTCGCCTGCAGCGGAACGGCGCGAACGGGCTCGTCCCCGTGGCCAACGTGTGGATCGCCGCGTACGTCACCTCGTCCGAGAAGGAAGGGGTGGGCGAAACCTACACCAAGCCGGACGGGACGTACCGGCTGACGTTCGCGGCCGAGAAGTCCGGCCCCCTGACGGTGCAGAGCGATGAGAGGGACATCGTCTGGAGCGGTACGGCCGCGCCCGGCCAGATCACGGTCGAGGGCGACCCGCAGTTCTCCGAGGTGGAGATCACCCCGTCCCCGGTCGACTACGAGCAGCCGGTCCGGGCGACGGGGCTGCTCGCGGACGCCGGTACCCCGATCGCGGACGCGACGGTGTGGCTGCTGTTCTCGCCCGACGGCCAGAACTGGCAGAAGATGCAGAACGCCCGGACGACCGCGGACGGCCGGTTCGACCTCCAGAGCACCGAGACGACCCAGGACGGCTACTGGCGCGTCTGGTACGAGAGCGCGGACGGCACGGCGACGGCGTCGAGCGACGTCCGCCAGGTCAAGGTCCGGTTCGGGACGCTGCTGGACGACTACAAGGCGGAGGTCGGTCCGGGCGCGACGGTGACGGTCAAGGGCACGCTGCTGCGCCAGGACGGGTCGGGGCTGGGCCGGGAACTGCCCATCCACATCTACTTCATGGCCGAGGGCTCGTCGACCTGGGAGCTGCAGGGGACGACCGCGTCCAGCGCCGGGACCGGGACGTTCTCGAAGCAGTTCACGTCGTACCAGGACGGCTACTGGACGGCGGCGTTCTGGGGCGACGACGAGTACACCCGGTCGAACGCGCCCATCGCGCATGTGGACGTCCCGGGGCAGTACACGACGGAGTTCGCCGAGTACGGCGCGTCCCCGACGCCTGTGGACGCCGGTGAGCCGATCACGGTGAAGGGGCTGCTCACGCGGACGATCGGCGGCGGCGCGGCCGAGCCCGCGCCGGGCAAGCCGGTCTACGTCTACTTCCTGCCCGCCGGTGCGACCGAGTGGAAGCACATGGAAGTCGTCCCGACGGGTGCGGACGGGCGGTTCGAGAAGGCGTTCGCGGCCGAGGAGGACGGCTACTGGACGGCGTGGTTCTTCGGTGACGAGGGCCACCTGAGCGTCAACTCCGGAAGCAAGCACGTCGACGTGAAGTAGGCGGTACCGGCCGGGTCCGGACGGACGGAGCGTTCGGACGGGCCCGGCCGGCTGTCCACTGCTGGCCAAACGGACAAAATAGGCTCAAAGTGAACATCTGAGCAGGCAACCAAGATCGTCAACTGGGCGTCCTCACCGCGACAGCACAAATTTCGTGGAGAGGCACCCCCCTTGCGCCGAACACGACCACTGGCCGTCCTGACGGCCCTGATCGTCGCGGTGGCGACGTTCCTCGTCCCCGCGACAGCCCGAGCCGACGTCACGGACGTGAACGTGTCCGTGGCGTTCGACCGCCTGTCCGCCGACCGCGTCGCCGCGGTCACCGTCACGGCCGAGTCCGCGAGCGGTGTCACCGGCGTCGAGGTGACCGTCGAGCAGCCGGACGGCGACGCGTGGACGTCCATCGCGACGCTGCCGCTGGCCCGCACCGGCGGGACGGCGAACGACGGAACCTGGACGGGCCAGCACGCACTGGACATCGCGACCCATCCGGGCAGCACCAGGTTCGTCGCGGAGATCACGTCGGCCGACGGGGCGACGCTGACGGCCGGGCACCAGTACATCGACAACTGCCATCCGCTGACGATCACCGGGCTGACCGGCTCGCCGGGGACCGTCGATGCAGACACCCCGATGACGGTCGCGGGCCGCGTGCTCGCGCAGACGAGCCCGGACGCGGCGCCCGAGCCCGCGGCGGGCGTGTCCGTCTGGAACGCCACGTCGCCGGTCGTGACGGGCGCGGACGGCTCGTTCTCCTTCACCCACCCGTACGCGGGGGCGCTCTCGCTGCAGGCGACCCCGGGCTGGCAGGACGGGGACCGGTGGTGCTCGGTGAGCCGGTTCGCCCCGTCCCCCGAGATCACCCGGCAGTCCGTGGAGCTGACGGCCGAGGTCGTCACCCCGCAGCCGGTCGGGGTCGGCGACGAGGTCGTCGTGGAAGGACGGCTGGAGCGCAACGGCGCCGCGGGCCTCGCCCCGGTCGCCAAGGTGTGGGTCGCCGCGCACGTCACCGCCGCCGAGAAGAAGGAGGTGGCGGCGGCGCTCACGGGCGGGGACGGAACGTTCCGGCTCGCGTTCCCGGCCAGGGAGGCCGGGCCCGTCACGGTGCAGAGCGCGCAGACCGACATCGTCTGGGCCGGTTTCGCCTCTCCGGGCGAGGTGGCGTTCGAGGACGGCCCCCAGTTCTCCGACTTCGCCGTCACGCCGTCGCCCGTCGACTACCAGCAGCCGATCCGGGCCACCGGGAAGCTGACGGACGCGGGCGCCCCGATCGCCGGCGCGTCGGTGGCGCTGCAGTTCTCGGCGACGGGCGAGACCTGGCAGGACGTGCAGAGCGGCCAGACGGCGGCGGCCGGCGACTTCGACATCGAGAGCACCGCGACGACCCAGGACGGGTACTGGCGCGTCTGGTACGAGAGCGCGGACGGCACGGCGACGGTGTCGAGCGAGATCCGCCAGGTCAACGTCCGCTACGGGACGCTCCTGGAGGACTTCGCCGCGACGGCCGGTTCCGGCGGCACGGTGAACGTCCAGGGCACGCTGCTGCGCGGCGACGGGACGCAGCTCGGCGAGCAGCTCCCGATCCACGTCTACTTCATGCCCGACGGCGGGACGGACTGGGAGTTCCAGGGGACGACCCAGACCAGCGAGGCGGACGGGTCGTTCGAGGCGGAGTTCACGTCCTACCGGGACGGCTACTGGACGGCCGCGTTCTGGGGCGACGACGACTACAGCAGGTCGGACGCGCCGATCGGCTTCGTGGACGTCCCGGGCCAGTTCACGACGGCGTTCGCCGAGTTCGACGCGACCCCGGCGACCGTGGCGGCCGGTGAGGCGATCACCGTGCAGGGCCTGCTCACCCGGTCCGCCGGCGGCGGCGCCGCCGAGCCCGCGCCGGACCTGCCCGTCACCGTCTACTTCCTGCCCGCGGGCGCGCAGGAGTGGCAGGAGATGGTGGTGTCCCGGACGGGCGCCGACGGACGGTTCGAGGAGACGTTCACGGCCGGGCAGGACGGCTACTGGACGGCGTGGTTCTTCGGCGACGAGGGCCACCTGACGGTCAACTCCGGAAGCAAGTACGTCGACGTGCAGTGACGCGCCCCGGCCGGGGCGTCCGGGCGGAGACCCGCCCCTCCGCCCGGCCCCCGGCCGGAGTCGGTGAGATTGGCCGGATGTGGCCATGGGGGACGGGGTGGGTGTCCGATCTTTCCCGCAGGTGGGCACGGTGACCGGTTTCGGGTGATGTCGGGGAGGACGGCGGGCCGGTTACGGCGAACGGGACACGCGATCTCGCCAGGCTCTTTACCCTGTGCATGTGTAGAAAGGCAGGAAGGACCGACCTCTTCAGCGTTCCCCCCGTACCGCGACTCCAGGGGTCTACTCGACGTGACGGACATGGCGAGCGGGTCCGCCGCGGCGCGGCTCACGCAGGCGGACCGCGTCTACGTGGGCTGGCGCTACGCGCAGGTGCATCCCGATCCGGGCCCGGCTCCCGAGGCCCCGGCCGAGCCGGCGCGGCCGGCGGCGCGGCCGCCGGTCCGGCAGCCGGGCGAGCACATGGCCGCCCGGCCGCTCCGCATCGCCGTGACGGGGACGCTCGTCGGCGTGGGGCTGTTCCTCCTGTGCGGGGTCGCCGGGGTGCTGCCGTGGCCGTTCGCGGGCGTGGGGCTCGTGGCGTGCGCGGTCGTCCTGGGGATCACCGGCGGGGCGCTGTGGCGGGACGAGCGCGCGGTGCGGGACCGGCTCGAGCGGTGGCGGGACCTGGACGAGCGGGAGCGGGCCGCGCGGGAGAAGCGGCGGGCGGCGGAGCGCGAGGCGCACGCGGAGGCGCTGCGGGAGTGGGAGCGGCGCCGCGCGGAGTACGAGGCCCAGCGCGAGTGGTATCCGGTGGCGGTGCCGCCGGGCGTCGACCGGGTCGACGTGGTCGGCGGGACGCTCGCGGGGTGGTCGGCGGCCGTGACGACGATGGGCGCGGCGCGGCTCGCGGTCGGCGCGCGGCTCACGGTGATCGACCTGTCGGAGGGGGCGGTCGCGCACGACCTGCTGCGGCTGGCAGCGGACCGCGGCGACGACCCGCTGGTGTGGGTGCTGCCGAACGACCTGCCGAGGCTGGACGTGACGCGGGGGCTGAGCCCCGAGGCGTTGGCGGACGTCCTGTCGCTGGTGGTCGGCGCCGGGGAGGAGCAGGACGGGACGCGGGACCTGTCGTTCGACAACTCGATCCTGGAGCGGCTCATCGAGGTGCTCGGCGCGGACACGACGATCCCGTGCATCACGGCCGCGCTGCGGGTGCTGGCGCAGGTCGGGGACCCGCGGGACGACCTGGCGAAGGGGCTGCTGACCGAGGGGCAGCTCGACCGGATCGCGACGCTGTTCGGGCGGGACGCGACGGACCGGATCGTCGTCCGGC
The DNA here is from genome assembly GCF_003947565.1 of Actinomadura sp. WAC 06369. Taxonomy (NCBI): domain Bacteria; kingdom Bacillati; phylum Actinomycetota; class Actinomycetes; order Streptosporangiales; family Thermomonosporaceae; genus Actinomadura; species Actinomadura sp. WAC 06369. The sequence continues at coordinate 30,537 of NZ_QHJN01000076.1, forward strand.
GGGCGTGGGCGCTGGAGGCGCAGCTGCGGAAGCTGGAGCGGCTCGCGGCCGAGCCGGTGGCGCTGCCGCCGTCGCGGCTGCACGTGGTGTCGATGGACCGGCGCGCGGGCGTCCTGACGAACCGGGTGCTCGGGACGTACGTGACGACGGCGCTGACGCACCGGGTGCGGGAGTCGCCGCCGGGCGGGCGGTGGGACCACACGCTGTTCCTGTGCGGCGCGGAGAAGCTCCGGGGGGACGTGCTGGACCGGCTCATCGACGCGTGCGAGGCCACCGGGACGGGCCTGGTGCTGATGTACCGGTCGATCCCGCGGCACGTGCGGGAGCGGCTGGGGCGGCGGGGGCACGCGGCGGTCGGGTTCATGCGGCTCGGCAACCCGGAGGACGCGCGGGTCGCGGCGGAGCACATCGGGGCCGACAAGCCGCTGATCGTCGCGGAGATCACCGAGTCGGCGGGGGAGACGCTGTTCGACGTCGCGGGCGAGACGTACGCGAGCACGGTGGCCTACGCGCGTCCGTCCGGGGACGGGCTGACGGACCCGGTGTGGTCGCCGCTGCCGGCCCCGGCGGCGGACGACTCGGCGCTCGTCGAGGGGATCAGCTCGGCTACGGCGTGGGGCCGGACGGTCGCGGCGGTGCGGGAGGACGCGAAGCAGCGGTTCCGGGAGCTGCTGGTGGGGCCGCCGCAGCTGCAGGAGCTGCCGCCGACCGCGATGGTGTTCACGCACGCGGGCGCGACGGGGCGCCGCGTCATGCTCGTCGACGCGAACCCGGGCATCATCACGCTGCCGACCGCGCACTCGATCGAGTTCGAGGAGTACCTGCGCGAGCAGGAGAGTCTCGCGCGCGCCGAACCGGCCGAGCCGGAGCGGCCGCTGCCCGCGCCCGCCGCGGCGGACGAGCCGCCGGTGCCGCGGCCCCGGCACGCGCTGCCGCGCCGGTCGAACCGGCTCGTCCCGATCCTCCGGCCGAACGGCAAGCACGCCGCCGATCCGCCGGCCGCCCCCTGACCCCGGGATGCCGCCGTGATGCCGCCGCAAGGTCCGATACCCCCGCAGCACCGGGTGCCGCAGCAGGGCTCGACGCCGCCCTACCGGCCGTATCCGCAGGTCCCGCCCGGGACGGACGACGCCGCCGCGCACGGCACGCGCGCCGCGTCCGGTGCCGGGCCGCTCGACCTGCCGGGCCCGTGGTACCGGATCGAGGCGATCCCGGCGCCGGAGGGGGCGGCGTCCGCCGAGCGGGACTTCGTGAGCGTGCTGCCGGCGGCGCTGTCGGCGGCGCGGGCGGAGCGGCCGTTCGTCGTGGGCTGGCTGTCGCCGGGCGGCGGCGCGCCGCTGGAACTGATCACGAACGCGGGCCCGATCGGGGCGCCCGGCGGCACCGGCCCGCTGTTCCCGAGCGGCGCGCGCGGCGTCCGGATCGGGGACGGCTGGCTGCGCCGCGCGGAGCGGATGGCGTGGACGCGCTGCCCCGGGCGGCTCGCGCCGCAGGCGGCCGCCGCGCCGCCGGCCGCCGACCGTCCGGGCGCGGGGCTGTTCGAGTCGACGCTGGTCACGCTGATGGAGCGGCCGTTCGGCTGGTTCGTGGTGGCCGAGCCGTGCGACGAGCGGCTGGTCGACGCGGAGATGCGCGAGCTGCACCACGAGCTGCGGATGCTGCGGCGCGGCGAGGACGAGCACGCGCGGCTCGCCGTCGGCCGGACGGACCGGCGGCTCGCGGAGCTGGACGCGTTCCGGGAGGCGGGGCTCTGGCGGGTGCGGGTCCTCGCGGGCGCCGGCGACCAGGACGAACTGGGGCAGATCGCGCCGGTGCTCGTGGGGTCGATGGACCTGGCGCACCACCCGTACCGGCTGCGGTCGGGGCACGGCGCCGGGACGTTCGCCGAGATGCTGCGGCCGGGCGCCGCGCCCGCGCCCGTCCGGGCGGCGGCGGAGCCGGACCAGCGGTTCCCGTTCGTCGCGACCGCCGGGGCGCTCGCCGCGCTCGCCGGGCTGCCGAACCGGGAGGTCCCGGGACTGCGGGTGCTGGACGCCGGATACTTCGACGTCACGTCCGAGACGGCCGCCGAGACCGGCCCGGACGGCCCCGGGACGATCGAGCTCGGCGCCATCCTCGACGGCCAGGACCGGGAGGTCGGCCGGTTCACGGTGCCGCGCTCGACCGTCAACCGGCACGTGTTCGTCACCGGCGCGACCGGCGCGGGCAAGTCGCAGACCGTGCGGCACCTGCTGGAGCAGCTCACCCGCGCGGGCGTCCCGTGGCTCGCGATCGAACCGGCGAAGTCGGAGTACGCGGCGATGGCCGGGCGGATCGCCGACCTCGGCGGCCCCGTCACCGTCGTCAACCCGTCCGACCCGGCCTCGGTGCCGCTGTCGGTGAACCCGCTCGCGCCCGAACCCGGCTACCCGGTGCAGGCCCACATCGACATGGTGCGGGCGCTGTTCCAGGCCGCGTTCGACGCCGAGGAGCCGTTCCCGCAGATCATGGCGCAGGCGCTGCAGCGAGTGTACGAGGCGAACGGGTGGGACGTGGTGACGGGCGCCGGCGTCCCCGGCTCGCTGATCGAACCGGCCGTCCCGACCCTGGAGCAGCTCCAGACCGCCGCGCTGCAGGTCATCCAGGACGTCGGGTACGGGCGCGAGCTGATGGCGGACGTCCAGGGGTTCGTGGACGTCCGGCTGCGGTCGCTGCGGATCGGCTCGGCCGGACGGTTCTTCGAGGGCGGGCACCCGGCCGACATCGGCGGGATGCTCCGCGACAACATCGTGCTCGCCATCGAGGACGTCGCGAACGACGAGGACAAGGCGTTCCTCATGGGCACCCTCATCATCCGGATCGTGGAGCACCTGCGGATGCGGGAGCGGCGCCGCGGCGCGGACCGGGGGCGGGCGCTGCGGCACGTCATCGTCATCGAGGAGGCGCACCGGCTGCTGCGCAACCGCGGCCCCGAGCGCGGGTCGTCGCACGCCGTCGAGCTGTTCGCCGGGATGCTCGCGGAGATCCGCGCGTACGGCGAGGGCATCATCGTCGCCGAGCAGATCCCCACCAAGCTCGTCCCGGACGTCATCAAGAACACGGCGCTGAAGGTCGTGCACCGGCTGCCCGCGCACGACGACCGGCACCAGGTCGGCGCCGCGATGAACCTCGACGCCGACCAGTCCCGGGAGGTGGTGTCGCTGCGGCCGGGCGTCGCGGCCGTGTTCGCCGACGGGATGGACCGGCCGCTGCGCGTCCGCGTCCCGCTCGGGGAGGGCCGCGAGGCCGAACTCGCCGGGCCGCCCCCGCCGGTGGACGGGCGCCGCTCGGCCGCGTGCGGCTGCGAGTGCCGGTCGGGGCGCGCCTGCACCCTCTACGAGCTGCGGGAGGCCGACCTCGTCGCCGGGCACCCCGACTGGGCGTGGCTGCGGCTGTGGGCGGACGTGCTCGTCCTCGCGCACGTCGCCGGGCGCCGCGTCCCCGCCGTCCCGCCGGACCTGCGCCGCGCGTGGGCCCGGCTGACGCCGCGGCTCCGCGACTGCGCCCTCGCGACCGTCCTCGAACGCGCCGTCACCCGCCGCTCGTGGGCGCTGCGGACCGCGTTCCCGCCCGCCGAGCTGACCGGCGCGGTCGCCGGGACCGCGCGCCGCCTGCTGGACGGCCAGGACGCGCCGGGGCGCGTGCCGGGCCCGAACTGGGTGATCCCGCAGGTGCGGTGGCTGCACGAGCTGGACCGGCTGTTCCCGTACGGGGCGGAAACGCCCGACAAGCACGCGCCCGCCCCGCCCCTCGACTACCAGCTCCCCGGGCTCAAGCAGCAGCCGGACGCGAAACTGGGGCACCGGCTGCGCGCGCTTCGCCGCCACCCGCTGTCGATGGAGCTCGAACGCAACCGCCCCCTGGCGCTCACCGCGCTCTACGGCGAGGACGACCACGCGGCCTTCTACGGGGACCTCGCCGACGTCACGATCGGCTTCGAGGAGGACGAGCAGATCGAGCACGTCGCGGGCACGATGGACGTGTCCGACTGGCTCGAACCGGTGCTGAGCTGGCCCGACCGGTTCGTCCTGCCGTTCGGCGACCCGGCCGCCGCGCCGCCCTTCACCGCCCCCGGGGACGACCGGCCGGACGGCTGACGGCCCGGGTCAGATGTCGTCGCCCGACCGGGCGGGCAGGCCCGCCTCCCGCGCGATCGGCCCCCAGTAGCCGACGAACTCGTTTTTCGCGTCCGTCGCACGCTGGTTCACGTCCGACACCTCGGAGGGCGACGGGCAGCCCGGCGCGACCGCGGCGTACCGCTCGTTCGACTCCACCGACGCCTCGAGCGCGCGCACCAGCGCGTCCTTCAGCTCCGCCCCGCTGTCGAGCGAGGCGACGTCCAGCGCGCGGGCCCGTTCGAGCTGCGAGCGGCGGCTCTCCAGCACCCGCTCGATCCCCGAGACGCTGCAGTCCTCGTCGGCGACGACCGAGGCGAGGTCGGAGCGGGTGCCGCCCATGTCCGCGAGGACGCCGTCCACCGCCTGGGCCTGCTCGCGGAACGCGGCGTCCGACTGCGGCTCCTGCTCCCCGGGCTCCTCCGCGCCGGGCGAGGACGAGTCGCCGGCGCCGCCGGCCGTCCCGTCGCCCGTCGTGCTCGACCCGGCCGACGACAGCCCCTTCCCGGACGCGGACTCGGACCCGCTCGGCCAGAACACGATTCCGAACGCGATGAGCGCCAGCGCCACCGCGCCCGCCGCGACCAGCACGAGCGGGGTGCGGTTCCGCTTCGGCGGCGCGGGCGGCTGCCAGATCGCGGGCTCCGCCCACGGCTCCGGCGACAGCGGGATCGACGTCTCGCCCGTCGCGCCCGGCGGCATCGGCGTCGCGCCCGGCGGCATCGCCGTCGTGCGGTCCTGCGGCGGCGCCGGCCACGGCACCTGCGCCGGGTCCGGCGGGTCGGGCACCGGGATCGTCGGCGGATCGGCCCCCGGGCCCTGGTCGCGCACCGTCGCGTCCCCCGCGCCCGCCACCGGCGCGTTGCACCACAGGCACCGGGGCGAGGCCGCCGAGGTGTCGCTTCCACAAGCCGGGCACCGCATAGAAACCCCTATCCGCAGGAGGTCCCCCGACGGTGACAAGATACTGCGCGGCGCGCCGGATCGTCCTGCCCAGCGCGCCGTTGCCCGTGGTCCGTTACCGGACGGCTACACGCGCCGCCAGTCGCGCTCCGGCAGGCCCGTCTTCTGCGCGACCGGGTTCCACAGCTGGACGAACTGCTGCTTCGCGGTCGTCGCGCGCCGGTTGTCCTCCGCCGTCCCCGGCACCTGCGCGGCGCTGGGCTTCGGCTTGCCCCGGCAGCCCGGCCGGTTCTGCCGCGCCCAGTGCAGGTACTTCTGGTCGACGTCCAGCGACGCCTGGAGGGCCTGCGACAGGGACGTCCGGAGCCGCTCGCCGTTCGGGACCTGGTCGAGCTTCATCTCCCGGGTGCGCTTCAGCTGGTTCTGCCGCCGCTGCGCGACCGTCTCGAACCCCTGGATCGCCTGCGGCAGCGTCTTGCACTTCCCGGCGCGGGTGAGCGCCGCGCCCAGCACCGACCGCGTGTTCGTGCTGGCGTCCAGCACCTCGTTCATGACCGCCGCCTGCTGCTTCGTCGCCTCGGACACCGGGTCCTTCTGCGCGACCGGCGTGCTCGACGGCGTCGTCCCGGGCTGCGCGGTGCCCCCGGGGGACTTCTCGTCGTCGCCCGACGGCCACGCCACCAGCGCCACGGCCGCCACCGCGACCGTCACCAGCGCCGACGCCACCGCGATGAGCACCTTGTTCGGCGCCGTGCCGCCGCGCTCCGGCGCGCCGTACCCGGCGGGCGGCCCGCCGTGCCCCATCGGCCCCATCGGCGCACCCGGCCCGTGCGCCCCCGGCCCGTGCGGAGGCGGCCCGCCGGGACCCATCGGCCCGCCCATCGGCCCGCCCATGGGGGCTGCGGGGCCGGCGGGCCGCCTC